>DASVVF010000427.1:0-3993 GCA_036386695.1 Catenuloplanes sp.
GTCTCTGGGCTCCCGCGCACTACCGTCCCGATGCCCTGTTGCTCGTCGCCGCGGTGGTGGTGGTCAGCGTCGTCCCGTACACGGCGGGTCTGTCCCTGACCCGGGGGCTGCTCGCCCAGGGGCACTCCGCCCCGGTCGCCGTGGCGACCGTCGTCGCGGCGGTCGCGAACGTGGCGCTCAACGTGGTCCTGGTGCCGCCGTTCGGGCTCACCGGGTGCGCCGTGGCCACGTTCTGCGCGTACGTCATCCTGCACGCGGTGCTGCTGTCGCGCAGCCGTGTCGTGGCGCCGACCCCCGGCCCCGGGCCGGTGCTGCTGCTCAAGCTGGGCGCCGCGGTCCTCGTCGCGCTGTTCGTCAGCGCCGTACCGACCAGCCCCGGATTCCTGCTGCTGCGGGCGGTGCTGGCCCTGGCCGCACTCGGCTGGCTCGGTCGCATTCTCCTGCGGTTGAGCAGCCGTCGACCGCCGACCGGCGCCGATGGACCGGCCGTCGCCGGCCCGCAGTACGCGATGTCCGACAAACGACCCGAGATGTGAACAGGTTGGGAGGGATGAAGATGGAAGAGCTCGACGGCACACCAGCGGTTGTCATCGGAGCCGGCCCCTATGGGCTTGCGATCGCTGCCCATCTACGGGCCCGCGGGGTCCCGGTGCGGGTGTTCGGCGATCCGATGGACAGTTGGCGGCGGCAGATGCCGCCGGGAATGTTCCTCAAATCGACCCCGAGGGCGTCGAGTCTGTCGGCACCGGATCCGGGTCACACCCTCGCCGACTACTGCCGGCAGCACGACGTCGGACCGCTCGGGCCGGACGAACCCGTGCCGATCGAGCTGTTCATCCGCTACGGCAGGTGGTTCCAGCAGGAGCTGGTGCCCGACGTGGAACGGGCGTGGGTCCAGCGGGTACGCCACCACGACGGCGGCCTGGACGTCACCCTCGACACCGGTGAGGAACTGCGCACCGGTGCGGTCATCGTGGCCAGCGGGCTGTTCGGGTTCGCCCACGTGCCCCGGCAGTTGGCGGCCCTGCCCGGTGGTACGTCGGGGCCACCCGGCGTCGTTTCACACAGTTCCCGGTACGGCGACCTGTCCGGTTTCGCCGGGTCGGACGTCATCGTCGTCGGGGCCGGCCAGTCGGCGCTGGAGACCGCGGTCCTGGCCCACGAGTCGGGGGCGCGGGTCCAGGTGCTCGCCCGGGGCCGGGTGTCGTTCGCCCACGCACCGGCCGCCGACGGCGCACGACGCCCGACCGTGCTGCGACCACCCTCGCCGCTGGGCCCGGGGTGGCGCCATGTCGCCGTCAGCTCGCTGCCGGCGTCGTTCCGCCTGCTGCCGGCGCCGGTCCGGCTGAGCCTGGTGAAGCGGATTCTCGGCCCGAGCGGCGCCTGGTGGCTGCGGGAGAGGTTCTCCTGCGACGCCATCGGAGTGCACACCGGCAGGCACCTCGTCGACGCCACCCTGGATGGCGCGCGGGTGGTCCTCACCGTGTCCGACGCACCCGGCGGCCGGACCAGCACGCTGGACGCGGACCACGTGATCGCGGCCACCGGCTACCGGGTGGACCTGGAAAAGCTGGCGTTCATCGAGGCGGGCACCCGCGCCCGGCTGGCCCGCGTCGGCGGTTCACCCCGACTCGACGCCGCTTTCGAGTCGACCGTTCCCGGCCTGTTCTTCCCGGGTCTGGCCGCGGCCGCGACATTCGGGCCGGTGCAACGGTTCGTCTGCGGAACGCGGTTCGCCGCCGAACGGGTGACCGGGGCGGTGGCGGGGCGGGCCCGGCAGTTCGCGCTGCGCTGACACGTCGATGGGGTACGTCATGCGATTCGTGATGGGGGCAGCGGTTCCGACCGTGACGTCGGGGAGGATCGTCATGGTCTGCGCGGCGATCAGTTCGCTGCTGGTCGTCTCCGGGTTCGACGCGTCGGTGCGGGTGGTGCCGGTCGTGGCCGCCGAGGAGGCGGTGGTGAGCGGTTCGGCGGCCGACCTGTCGGCCTGGCAGGCCGCCTCGGCCGGCGGGCCGGTCGAGCTCGCCCAGGCGGCGGTGCAGGACGGGCCACCGGGCGCCACGAGCGCGGCGGACGTGCGGCGGGCGGCTGGTTCCGGACCGTGGTCGCAGGTGCTGGCCGCCCTGCGGTCGCCGGAGACGTTCTTCACGGTCGGTCGGACCTACCGCATGCGCGCCTATGTGCGGGACCTCAACGCGACCGGCGAGCCCATCGCGATCCTCCTCGCCAACCGGCACTACCAGCACCGGCCGTCCGAGGCCCGGGAGAGCGCGGGCTACCGCGACACCGGCTGGCACCTGCTCACCCGCACCTTCGTGTGCACGGCGACCGGCTCCGCCGACACCAGCCTCTATTTCGAGTTACCGGGCTCCGGCCCCCTGCACTGGCAGATCACCGGGGCCAGCCTGCAGGAGGTCACCATGCCCGGGCCGGCGACGACGCCGGGGGCGCCGACCCGGGTGGTGTCCTTCGCCGGAGCCGCCGGCGCGGCACCTGACCCGACACAGTGGAACCACGACGTGGGTGCCGGTTGGGGCCTGGGGGAACTCCAGCGGTACACCGCCGACCCGGCGAGCGCCCAGCTGGACGGGGCGGGCAACCTGGTCATCACGGCACGCCGCGAGCGGCGCGCCGGCGCCGAGGGCCGGTACACCAGTGCCCGGCTCACCACCCGCGACAAGGTGCTGGTGCCACCCGGTTCGTACCTGGAGGCCCCCATCACGATGCCGGTCGGTGCCGGGGTGTGGCCGGCGTTCTGGCTGCTCGGCGACGACATCGGCGAGGTGGGCTGGCCGGCCTGCGGAGAGATGGACGTCGTCGAGGTGGTCGGCTCGAACCCGGCCGTGGCGCTCAGCGCGACGCATCAGGCGGCGGCCGGCGACCCGACCCGCGACCTCCAGTACGGCTGGGAGGAGCCCGGCGGCACCGTGGACCTGGGGGAGCCGCTGGACTCGGCGACGCACACGTACGGCGTGTACTTCGACGTCAACGCGGTTCGGCTCTACATCGACCGCCGGGAGCACATGACGATCACCGCGGCCGACGCCCTGGCCAGCGGCCGCACGTGGCCGTTCGGCACGTCGTTCTTCATCGTGCTCAACGTCGCGGTCGGCGGGGTGGAGGAGCCGGACCCGGCGGTGTTCCCGCGGTCCATGACCGTGGGCGCCATATCCATTTGGCAGGGCGGTACGCCGTTCTGAACCGCTTGTCGACCCGCCCGCAGACAGGGAGTTCGAGGTGAACGCCAGACCACCGGCCACGATCAGCGTGGTGGTGACCACGTGCGAGGCCGGCGACCAGCTGGCGACGCTGCTCAACATGTTGTCCGCGCAGAGCCTGCGCCCGCGCGAGGTGCTCGTGGTGGACAACCGGCCCGCCACCTCGGGAGTGTCCGAGCTGGTGCGGCGGCTCGCGCTGTCGGTGACCCGGTACGTGCCCGAGCCGCGGCGTGGACTGTCCCGTGCCCGTAACGCCGGGCTGCGGCAGGCCAGGACGGAACTGGTGGCGTTCACCGACGACGACGTGGACCCCGCACCCGACTGGCTCGCCGAGCTGGCCGCGCCGTTCGACGACCCGGCCGTCGCGTGCGTCACCGGCCAGATCGTGGCGAGCCGGGTCGAGACGGACGCCGAGCGGTGGTTCGCCGAGTACGGCGGGTACTCCAAGGGCGACGAGGTGCGGCGGTTCACCCTGGAGTCGGCACGGCTCGAGGGTTTGTACCCGTACCGGGCGGGCCGGTTCGGCAGCGGAGCCAACGCCGCCTTCCGCCGCGACGCCCTGCTGGCCGTCGGCGGCTTCGCGGAGAGCCTGGGTGCGGGGACGCCCGCCCGTGGGGGCGAGGACCTGGACATCTGGCTGTCCGTGCTGCAGGCCGGGCACACCCTGGTGTACCAGCCGACCGCCCGGCTGGCGCACCCGTCGTACCCCGAGTACCCGCAGTTGCGGCGGCAGATGTTCGGTTACGGCGTCGGGCTGGCGGCGGCGATGACG
>DASVVF010000428.1:0-2887 GCA_036386695.1 Catenuloplanes sp.
CCTGGTGCACCTGCGTCAGCGCGGGGTCGACGCCGCCCGGGGGCGCCCGTCGGCCGAGCGGGCCGCGTTCCGGTCGCTGTCCTGGGTGATGCGCGACCGCCGCCGGTACGCCGCCGCGCTGCGCGCCGCCCGCCGCGGGGCCGCGCCGCTGCGGTTGGCCAGCAGGGGCCGGGGCGCGGTACGGCACCTGCCGTGGCCGCTGTCGGCGTGGACGGCGAGCCGGGACGCGCCGCTGCCGGCTGGCCAGAGCTTCCGGGACTGGTGGGCCAAGCGGTGAGCGGCGCACGCGACGACATCCTGGCCCGGGTCCGCGCCGCCCGACCGGCCGGTCCGGTGGCGGTACCCCGCGACTACGCCGGCGCGCAGGACCCCACCGGTGCCGAGGACTCCCCCGTCGACCTGGTCGGCCTGCTGGTCGACCGGTTGATCGACTACAAGGCCACGGTACGCCGGTGCGGTCCGGGCGAACTGCCGGCCGTGCTGGCCGAACTGCTCGGCGGCACCCGGACGGTCGTCGCGCCAGCCGGCCTGCCGGGTGACTGGCTGTCGGCGTACCCCGGCACGGTGCTGCGCGACGGCGACCCGGGGCCGCTGACGGTGGCCGACCTGGACGCGCCGGGGCTGGCGGTTTTGACCGGCTGCGCGGTGGCGGTCGCGGCGACCGGCACCCTGATCCTGGACGCCGGCCCCGGTCAGGGCCGACGCGCGCTGACCCTGGTGCCCGACCACCACGTGTGCGTGGTCGCCGACGCCCAGGTCGTCGCCGGCGTGCCGGCGGCGCTGCGCCGGCTGGCCGACCCGACCCGGCCGCTCACCCTGGTCAGCGGCCCGTCGGCGACCAGCGACATCGAGCTCAACCGGGTGGAAGGGGTGCACGGCCCGCGCCGACTCGATGTGGTCGTGGTCGTCGGGGCGCCCGGGGCCGCCACACCCGGCGACTGACCGCGCTTCGGCGGTGGAGCCGCCCTCAGCCCGCTGTCACCGCGGCGCCCTCAGCCCGCCGTCACCGCGGCGGTCTGCCGGGTGGCCACGTGCTCCACCAGTTCGATCAGGACCTCCTTGCAGGACGCCCGGCTCCGCGCGTCGCAGAGCAGCACGGGCACGTCGGGATCCAGGTCGAGGGCGCGGCGCACCGCCTCCGGGCCGAACTGCTGCTCACCGCCGAAGCAGTTGATCGCGACCACGAACGGGGTGCCGCGCCGCTCGAAGTAGTCCACCGACGGGAAGCAGTCCGCCAGCCGCCGGGTGTCCGCCATCACCACCGCGCCGAGCGCACCCAGCGCCAGTTCGTCCCAGAGAAACCAGAAGCGGTCCTGCCCCGGCGTGCCGAACAGGTACACCTGCAGATCCTCGGTGATCGTGATCCGGCCGAAGTCCATGGCGACCGTGGTGGTCTCCTTGCCCTCGACACCGGACAGGTCGTCGGTGTCGACACTGGCGCTGGTCAGCACCTCCTCGGTCTGCAACGGGCGGATCTCGCTGACCGAGCCGACCAACGTCGTCTTGCCCGCGCCGAAACCCCCCGCGATCAGGATCTTGAGCGCCAGGGGAATGCGCTGCTCAGAGCGCACGGAGTCCATTGACCACCGCCTTGAGTACGTTGTAGTCGTGCGGCTGGGCGGCCGCGGGTGGTTCATACCGGGCGATCAGCCCCGCCGCGAGGAGGTCGCCGAGCAGGACCCGCACCACCCCGAGGGCCAGATCCAGTTCGGAAGCTAGCTGCGCCACCGAGATCGGTTTCCACGACGCCGCGATGATAGCCCGGTGCTCCGGCTGCAGCAGCGGCGTGGTCGATGCGGTCGGAGCCGTCGCGACCACGAACGCCACCAGGTCGAAACCGGCGGTGGTGGGCCGGACCCGCCCCTGGGTCATCGTGTACGGACGTACCACCGGGCCCGCGTCGCCATCGAGCCAGGCATGCGACGGTGCCGGGATGCCCGGCCACTCAACCGGCATCGGTGGGCACCACCGGCGGGCGAACCGACGCGTTCATCGTCTGTCCCACCCGGGTCACCAGCATCGCCATCTCGTAGGCGATCAGACCGATGTCCGAATCGCTGGCCGCCAGCACGGCAAGGCAGGCCCCCTGCCCGGCAGCCGTCACGAACAGGAACGCCGACTCCATCTCCACGACCGTCTGGCGCACCGGACCGGCGCCGAAATGCCGGCTGGCGCCCCGGGCCAGGCTCTGGAATCCCGACGCCATCGCCGAGAGGTGCTCGGCGTCGTCGCGGCTGAGTCCGGCCGACGCGCCCATCAGCAGCCCGTCGGCGGAGAGCACCACCGCGTGCCGGGCCGAAGGCACCCGCTCGACGAGGTCGTCGAGCAGCCAGGTCAAGTTCGCGGCCTGCCTCGTCAGTGACACTATGCGTCCCTCTCCGGATGAGAATCGTCCCCGGTGCCGGGGTGGGCTGCTGGCGTGACCTTCGGCCCCGGTGCGGGGGTCGCGTCGGGCGTCGACGGCGCACCGCCCGGCGCGGGCGTCCGGACCTCACCATGGTGGACGACGCCCGTCGGGGCAAGCCGCCCGGCCTGGGCGCCGTCGTGGGCGCCGGCACGCGGGGCCGGCACCCGCTGGCCGACGGACCGACCGGACGCGGCATCCTGCTCCGGGCCGGCGACGGTGTCGCCGTCCACACCCGCCGGTTGCTCCGCCACCGACTGGGCGAACCAGTTCGACGGCTCGGGCCGGCGCCCGGCGTCGCGGCCCGCCGTGCGGTAGCCGACCACGATGCCGGTGGGCGGAACCCGCCCGGCGGGTCGCCAGGCCGAAGGCGGTTCACCCGGCGGCTGGGGGGCCGCGGTGCCGGCGCCCGGCCACTCTCCGGCGGAGGGCGGCGGTGACCCGACGGGCGGCCCGTCGGTGGCCGTGGTGGCGGTGGCCGTG
>DASVVF010000429.1:0-6115 GCA_036386695.1 Catenuloplanes sp.
GCCGCGTTCCAGGAGATCGAGCGCGCCGAACGGCATGACTGACCGGGGTGCGGGCCCGCGACCCGTCGCGGTCACGTTCGGGCGCGACCCTGGTGCGCTCGCTGTGCTGGTGCCGCGGAACCCGCGCGGCTACCTGGGGCCGGTGCGGCCGGCCGGCGCGGCGCGTTCGCGTAGCGGCAGCCACCAGTCGCGGTGGGTGCGGTACCAGGCGACCGTGTCGGCCAGCCCGGCGTCGAACGGCACCCGCGGGCGGTAGCCCAACTCCGTGGTGATCCGGGTGATGTCCACGGAGTAACGGCGGTCGTGGCCCTTGCGGTCGGTGACGTACTCGACGCGGTCCCACCCGGCGCCGCAGGCGTCGAGCAACCGCGCGGTGAGCTCCTTGTTCGTCAGCTCGGTGCCACCGCCGATGTTGTACACCGCGCCGGCGCGCCCACCGGCCAGCACCAGCGCGATGCCGTGGCAGTGGTCCTCGACGTGCAGCCAGTCGCGCACGTTGCCGCCGTCGCCGTACAGCGGCACCGGGTGCCCGTCGAGCAGGTTGGTGACGAACAGCGGGATGACCTTCTCCGGGAACTGGTAGGGCCCGTAGTTGTTCGAGCAGCGGGTGACGGTCACCGCGAGCCCGTGGGTGCGGTGGTACGCCAGCGCCAACAGGTCCGAGCCGGCCTTCGCCGCCGAGTACGGCGAGTTCGGCGCGACCGGCGAGTTCTCGTCCCACGACCCGGTCTCGATCGAGCCGTACACCTCGTCGGTGGAGACGTGCACGAACCGGCCCACCCGGTGCCGGACGGCGGCGTCGAGCAGCACCTGGGTGCCGAGCACGTTGGTGCGCACGAACTGCGCCCCGCCGTCGATGGAACGGTCGACGTGGGTCTCCGCGGCGAGGTGCACGACGGCGTCGTGCCCGGGGAGCAGCGTGTCGACCAGGGGCGCGTCGCAGATGTCGCCGGTGACGAAGCGCAGCCGCGGGTCGTCGGCGACCGGGTCGAGGTTGGCCCGGTTGCCCGAGTAGGTCAGCTTGTCCAGGACGGTGATGCGCAGGTCGCCCAGCGCGGGATAGTCGCCGCCGAGGGCGGCGCGCACGAACTGGGATCCGATGAAGCCGGCACCGCCGGTAACGAGGATTTTCATGGGATTGTCAGCATAGCGACTGATCCCGGCGAGTCGGCTGAGCCGTTCAGTCGCGTTCCCGTCACCACGGTCGGCGTGCCGCCACGCCGGCCCCGCGGGCCCGCCGGCACGCCCGGCCGTGGCCCACGGGCCGGGTGAATCACCCACCGACACGGTGCGTGTCGAAGAAAATCAGTATCTGTAACCATCACGGACCGCCACACCGCTGCCGCACACCGGGTCCGGGCGGCTAATGTTCGGGCATGGAACGGCGAATCTTCGGGCTTGAGACCGAGTACGGCGTCACATGCACCTACCGGGGACAGCGGCGGCTGTCCCCCGATGAGGTGGCCCGCTACCTGTTCCGCCGAGTGGTGTCATGGGGACGATCCAGCAACGTTTTTCTCCGCAACGGTGCCCGACTCTATCTGGATGTGGGGTCGCACCCCGAGTATGCGACCCCGGAGTGCGACTCGGTCACCGACCTGGTGGCCCACGACCGGGCCGGGGAGCGAATCCTGGAGGGTCTGCTCGTCGACGCGGAGAAGCGCCTGCACGACGAGGGCATCGCCGGGGAGATCTATCTGTTCAAGAACAACACCGACTCGGCCGGCACCTCGTACGGCTGCCACGAGAACTACCTGGTGTCCCGGCACGGTGAGTTCGGCCGCCTGGCCGACGTACTGATCCCGTTCCTGGTCACCCGGCAGTTGATCTGCGGGGCCGGCAAGGTGCTGCAGACGCCCCGGGGGGCGGTGTACTGCCTCTCGCAACGCGCCGAGCACATCTGGGAGGGCGTGTCCAGCGCCACCACCCGCAGCCGGCCGATCATCAACACCCGCGACGAGCCGCACGCCGACGCCGAGCGGTACCGGCGGCTGCACGTGATCGTGGGCGATTCGAACATGAACGAGGTCACCACGCTGCTCAAGGTCGGCACCGCCGACCTCGTCCTGCGGATGATCGAGGCCGGCGTGGTGATGCGGGACATGTCGTTGGAGAACCCGATCCGGGCGATCCGCGAGGTGTCGCACGACGTCACCGGCCGGCGCAAGGTGCGGTTGGCCTCCAACAAGGAGATCAGCGCGCTGGAGATCCAGCAGGAGTACCTGTCCAAGGCCATCGAGTTCGTGGACCGCCGGGGCGGCGACCCGATCGCCAAGCGGGTGGTGGAGCTGTGGGGCCGGGTCCTGGCGGCGGTCGAGAGCGGTGACCTGAGCCCGGTCGCCCGCGAGATCGACTGGGTGTCGAAGCTCAAACTGATCGAGCGGTACCAGGCCCGCCACGACCTGCCGCTGTCGCACCCGCGGATCGCCCAGCTGGACCTGGCGTACCACGACGTGCGCCGCGGGCGCGGCCTGTACGCGCTGATGGAACGGCGTGGGCAGGTCGACCGGATCGCCACCGACCCGGAGATCTTCGAGGCCAAGGAGACTCCACCGCAGACCACCCGGGCGCGGCTGCGCGGCGAGTTCATCCGACACGCCCAGGAGAAGCGGCGCGACTTCACCGTCGACTGGGTGCACCTCAAGCTCAACGACCAGGCCCAGCGCACCGTGCTGTGCAAGGACCCGTTCCGGGCGTACGACGAGCGGGTGGAGCGGCTGATCGCCAGCATGTGACCCGGCGGCGCTGCTGATCGGCGTCCGGGACCGGGGCCCTCAGTCCCCGGTCACCCTCAGGCTCCGGTCAGCAGCGCGGCGGCGTGCCGGCCCGCGGCCGCGGCGGCCAGGAAGTAGGCGTGGTCGGCGTCCAACCCACGGCCCATCGTCGACAGCGGCACCGGGCTGGCCCGCAGGGCCGCGTCGAGCCCGTCGCCCGGCACCCGCACCACCCGGTGCCGGGCCGGCAGTCCGGCCAGCGCCGCCTCGACCTGAGCGGCCAACGCGGGTGGCAGGCCGTCCGGCAGGACCAGGTCGGCGGCGGCCAGGGCCACCCGGCCGTACGCGGTGAGGCTGTGGTGCGACACCCCCTGGTGCCGGGGGCGCGCGTCGGCGGCGGAGATCCGCAGCGAGCCGACCGGACGCCCGCCGAGCGTCGCGACCGCGTTGACCGCCTCGCCCACCGCTACCCCGGAGAAACCCCACCGGGTGCCGGTGCCCAGGTTGCCGGGCCCCTGGGCGACCACGACCACGTCGGCGGTCAGCACGTGCCGGGCGGCGAGCAGGCCGGTGTGCACGGTGCTGGCCTCCAGGTCCCCGCCGAAGGCCTGCCCCGCGGTGACGGTGCCGACGAGCCGGTCCCGCAGGCCGTCCAGCGACCGGGAGAACCAGGCCGGTAGGGCACCCCCGTCGGTCATCAGGTACGCGACCCGGGCGTGCGGCGCGTCGGCGTGCACCCCGGCCAGCACCGCCGGCAGGGCCGAGTGCAGGTCCGCGGTGACCACCGGCAGGCCGCCGATGTCGTCGGCCCCGGCCAGGGCCGCCCGGTGCGGGGAGGCCTCCTCGTCGACGCCCAGCAGGATCGGTTGCAGCGGGGTGTACCGGGCCTTGACCAGGTGCCCGGCGTCGCGGCTGGTGCCCGCGTCCGGCGGGTCGGCCGGCAGCCGGTCCGGGATCGCCACCACCAGGGCGTAGCCGCCGGTGCCCAGCCCCATCACCAACGCCGCGACGTTGAGCAGCACCCGGTCGCCGGGCCGGGGCTCACCGACCAGGGCCGGGTACGCCAGCGCCCGCACCGGGCCGCCGAGCGCGGCCCGATCGGCTGCGCTGTCCGGGCCGCCCGGTAGCGCGACGTCGAGTTCGACGGCTCCGCGCCAGCGTCGCCGTACCGCCGTGACCGTCCCCGAGCGCCATCGCACCATGGCCGTCGAGGTTAGCCGAGAGGGCGGGGACATCGGCCCGTGGCGGGCCGATGTGGCCGGCGGCGTACCCGTGGGGCCGTGTCCGATCGGTCCCGATCTCTGGCAAATAGCCGTTGATCAGGAGTTTTACGGGTATGGCGTGGCGATGAAACGCACCGCCTCCCGGCACTGCTAGCGTCGTGGTCGTGTCGCGCACCCGCACCGAGCGCCTGGTCAACCTGGTGATCTGCCTGCTGTCCACCAGGCGGTTCCTGACCGCCGCCCAGGTGGCCGCCACGGTGCCCGGCTACGAACACAATGCCGACGACCCCCGTGATCACGAGGCCTTCCAGCGCAAGTTCGAACGCGACAAGGCTGAGCTGCGCGAACTCGGGGTTCCGTTGGAAACCGGCACCGGCAGCGCCTTCGACAGTGAGCCCGGTTACCGCATCGCCCGCCGGGAGTACGCGCTGCCCGACATCCCGCTGGAGCCCGACGAGGCGGCCGCCATCGGCATCGCCGCCCGGCTCTGGCAGCACGCCGGCCTGGCCGCGGCCGCCTCGTCGGGACTTGCCAAGCTGCGCGCCGCCGGGGTCGACGTCGACCCGCACGCCACCCTCGGGGTGGAGCCCGTGGTCACCGTCGACCCGGCGTTCGCCCCGCTGACCTCCGCGGCCCGCGACCGGCGGGCGGTCACCTTCGACTACCGCACCCCGGAGGGCGACGACCCGGCCACCCGCCGCCTGCAACCCTGGGGGGTGGTCTGTTGGCGGGGCCGGTGGTACGTGGTGGGGCACGACGTCGACCGGGCGGCGACCCGCTGCTTCCGGTTGTCCCGCATTGTCGGCGCGGTGCGGGTCACCGGTGACGCCGGCGCCTTCACCCCCCCGACGGGGGTGGACCTGATCAGCCACGTGGCCCGCTGGTCCGGGCCGGTGCAGCACACCGGCACGGCGACCGTGCTGGCCCGGCCCGGCCGGGCGGCCGGATTGCGCCGATGGGCCCGGCAGGTCACACCCGGCGCCGCCCACGACCGCCTGGAGTTGCCGTTCGCGGACGTGGAACGGCTGGCCTCCACCCTGGTCGGCTACGGCGCTGACGTCACCGTCCTCGGCCCGCCGGAACTGCGCGAGGCCGTCATCCAGCGGCTCAAGGACACCGTGGCCCGGCACGAGGCCGTCACCTCGGCGGTGCTGCCGTGACCGCGGCGCCACCGCAGCGCGCCGGCGGGTCGCGGGGCTCGGCGGACCGACTGGGCCGGCTGCTCAACCTCGTGCCGTACCTGCTGGCCCGGCCGGGCATCGAGATCGGCGAGGCCGCCGCCGACCTGGGGGTCACGGAGCGGCAGTTGCGCGAGGACCTGGAGTTGCTCTGGGTGTGCGGGCTGCCCGGCTACGGCCCCGGTGACCTGATCGACATGGCCTTCGACGGTGACCGGGTCACCATCACCTACGACGCCGGCATCGACCGGCCGCTGCGACTGACCCCCGACGAGGCGCTCGCACTGGTGGTGGCGCTGCGGATGCTGGCGGAAATGCCGGGTACCGACAACCGCGATGCGATCGAGCGGGCGCTTGCCAAGATCGAGAACGCTGCCGGCGACCTGGCCGGTGCTCCGGTCGCCGTCCGACTGCCCGGCAACGCCGACCGGCTGGACACCATCCGTGGGGTGCTCCAGCGGCGCCACGCGCTGCGGATCACGTACTACACCCCGACCCGGGACGAGACCACCGACCGGGTGGTCGACCCGATCCGCCTGCTGATGGTCGGCGGCCGGTCGTACCTGGAAGCCTGGTGCCGGCGCGCCGAGGGCACCCGGTTGTTCCGGGTCGACCGGATGGACGCGCTGGTCGAGCTGGACGAGCCGGCGGCACCGCCGGAGCGCGTGGAACTGCACGACGTCAGTGCCGGAGTGTTCCAACCCGGTCGGGACCTGCCGCTGGTCACGCTGCGGGTGGGCCGCGCCGGCCGATGGATCACCGAGTACTACCCGTGCGAGGAGGTCCGCCGCGGCAACGGCGAGGACTGGCTGGTGTCGCTGCGGGTGACCGACCTCGGCTGGGCCCGCCGGTTCCTGCTCGGCCTCGGTCCGGAGGTCACCGTGGTGGCCCCGGCCGAACTCGTCGAGCGGGTCAGGGACCAGGCCGCGGCGGCGCTGGACGCGTACGCCGCGCCGCTCGACGCGTAGCGCGGTGCCACCCACCGCGGTGCCACGGCCCG
>DASVVF010000430.1:0-11153 GCA_036386695.1 Catenuloplanes sp.
CCGCCGGCCACCGCCGCCGACACCTGGCGCCCCTCGGTGAGCAGGGTGAAGGCCCACAGTCCGGCGGTCACCTCCACACCGGTGTAGACCGCGAACGCCGCGCCGCTGGTCCAGAGGGCCGGCGTCGTGAACGTGTCGCGCCCTGGCACCGCGGGCGCGGCCCCCCGTTCGGCCGGTCGCGGACGGTCCGCGGCCCAGGCGCCGGCGGTACGGGCGAACGCGGCCGCGAGCAGCACCTGGGCGCCGGCCACGATCCCGTAGCCCCAGCGCCAGGACAGCCCGGCCTGCAACACCCCGGTCATGATCAACGGTCCGATGGCGACACCCAGCCCGAAGAACGCGTGCATCCAGTTCATGTGCCGCGCCCCGAAAGCCCCCGCGGCGTAGGCGTTCAGCCCCGAGTCGATCGCCCCGGATCCCAGGCCGAGCAGCAGCGACAGGGCGACCATCAGGGCGAGCACCGGGGAGGCGCTGTACCC
The DNA here is from genome assembly GCA_036386695.1 of Catenuloplanes sp. Classification (GTDB taxonomy): domain Bacteria; phylum Actinomycetota; class Actinomycetes; order Mycobacteriales; family Micromonosporaceae; genus DASVVF01. Next base: position 480 of record DASVVF010000430.1, read on the forward strand.
GAGCAACGCGATGCTGGCCAGGGCGGTGCTGCCGGCCAGCAGCCAGCCCACCCCCAGCCGGGCGATGGTGAACCCGGCGGCCACGCTGGAGGTCAGGTAGCCGGCGGTACCGACGGCCAGGACCAGGCCCACCGCCCCGGTCGGCACCCCGAATTCCTCCCGGATCGACGGCCAGCCCACCCCGAGCAGGCCGTCGGGCAGCCCGAGGCTGATGAACCCCAGGTACGCCAGCAGCAGCAGCGAGCCGCGCGGGGCGGCGGTGACCGACACGACTACCAATGTCCCGCATCATCGCCCTGGTGCCACCCGAAACGCGCCGCGTCCCTCGCCACGACGCCCGGCACGCACCGGTCCGGCAGCACCAGGCCGGACAAAGCACTACGGAATGTTGTCCAGGGCTTACCGAAAGAGGTCGAACCGGACGGATCACCGAGACCCGACCGATCGGCTGACGGCGACGTGGGAACTTCGAGCCAGACTGTCCGGATGCGACCTGCTTCCGGCTTCCTCACCACGCGCCAGCGCCGCTGGGCCTGGCTGGGATTCGTCCTCGCCGCTCTGCAGGCCCCTGTGGCCGCCCACCTGCTCACCGACGCGTCCTGGCTGTTCAGTGTCTGTATCGCCATGATGGTGGCGACAGTCATCGTCGCCGACGACACCGCCCGTCGGCAGCCGGCGCGGGCCCGCGAGTAACCCCGGTCATCCCCGGCATCGGGCGCCCGGCGGTCATTCCGCCGGGCGCGCCTCATGCCCGGGGAGCCCGCGGGTGCGCCGACGCTCCTTCATCTCCGCCTCGAACAGGTGTCGCCGACCCTCGGCGAGGGAGTCCCGGGCGTGCCGCTCGACCTGCCGGAAGGCCCCGTAGTAGGTGTCGTCGTAGTCCTCGACGATCTGGAACGTCCAGCGTCCTGCGATGACATTACGGCCAACCAGCTCCCGGTCGATCCGCTCGGCGATGTCGTCGTGCCCGGCCGCCCGGAACAGCGCCACGGCGTCGTCGAGCATCAGATCGGCGTGTCCGGTCAGCTGATGCAGCGAGTAGAGGTGCCCGCGGACCCGTTCCACGGTCTCCAGGGCCTCGCCGAGCTTGCCGAGCGCCTCGACCGTGGCGTCGTCGAGCCCGGCCGGTCGTCGGTGCGCGCCGTCGGGCCCCTGCGGGGATGACGTCATGGCTGGTTCCGCCTTCGGTGACTCGGTCGTGGCTGTCCGGGGCGTGGTACCCGGGACGGACGCGCGCCATGCCGTTCGACCGACGGCTCGGGCCGATCCACCTGTCCCCCGGCGGATCAACCAAGCTGCGCCGGTCCCCCGGCGGATCAACCAAGCTGCACCGGTCGTGCCCGGCATCCGCAACCCGACGGCGGCTACCTTTCCCCTATGACCAGCCTGCACAGCGGCGTTGCCGCCCAGCCCGCGAGCCCCTCCGCGCAGTCGACGCTAGGTGGTCTGATGACCCTGGTCGGGCACGCCGGTCTGCCGGCGTCGGTCGGCCACCCGGGTCTGCTGGCCATGGTCGACCAGCACGCGGCAGCGGTGCGAGACAGCCTGACCGGCGATCGTCGGCCGCTGACCGCCGCCGCCCTGGCCGAGTACGCCCGGGGCGTGCGCGACGCCGCCGAGCACCACGGCTGGTCCGCGCCGTCGGCGCCGGTCGACTGGCGGTCCGCGGACTGGGTGCTCACCCGGCTGCTGGCCGTGTGCCAGCTGGCGCGGCGCCTGCCGGTCACCGGCTGACACCGGCGCCCACCCGGGCACCGGCTGACACCGGCGCCCGCTCCGGCACCGGATCACCCCTGCCCCGGGTGGACCGGGGTCATGAACATCCGATCACCGTGCGCGGCTTACCGAATTGCGCGATTTCTCCGCTATACCAGCCGACCGGATGGGGCTCCCATCGTCCGATTGGTCAACTGCGGTTAGGCTGCTGGCATGGCCGGCGCTGGCGGGCGGACCCCTGTCGCTTCTCCCACGCTGCCCGTACAGGGCATCGCGGGGGTGAACCACACCCATGGGGTGGCGGCCATGGTGGCCGGCCACCACTGGGCGGACACCCCGCTGGGCCCGGCGGAACACTGGAGCACCGCCCTGCGCACCGTGGTCGACCTGGTGCTGGCCTCCCCCGTGGCGATGTCGCTGAACTACGGCGACGACTTCACCCTGATCTACAACGACGCCTACGCCGAACTGCTGGGCAGTAAACACCCGGGTTCCCTGGGCCGCCCGGCCGCGGAGGTCTTCGCCGAGGTGTGGGCCCGGCCCGGGGTGGGCGACGTGATCGGCCAGGTGTACCGCACCGGTCGCCCGTTCCTCGAGCCGGAAACCCTGCTGCCGATGGTCCGCACCGCGACCGGCCGGGTCGAGCAGGCGTTCTTCAGCCGCGGTTACTCCCCGGTGCGGGACACCGACGGTGAGATCATCGGCGTGCTCACCGTCGCCGCGGAGGCCACCCAGGTGACCCGCCGCCTGCAGAGCCTCGGGGAGCTGACCGCCGCCCTGGCCGGTGCCGTCACCCTGGACGAGGTCGCCCGGGTCGCCCTGGCGTACGCGGTGGTGTCCTTCGACGTCGACCATGTCGCCTTCGGCGTCGACGACGGCGGCGGCTGGCGGGTGGTCCGCCGGGTGCGCGGCGACGTCCTCGACGAAGCCGACGAGCGGCTACCGCCGCTGTGGCGGCGGCTGAGCGCGGACTCCCCCGCTCCGCTGGTGCGGGCCGCGGTCACCGGCACGGCGGCGTTCGCCGAGGACGGCCAGCCGTTGGCCGACGTGGCCGCGGACCGCCACGACGAGCGGATCCGGGCCATGGCCGCCCTGCCGCTGCGGACCCCGTCGGTCAGCGGCGCCTTCACGTTCGGATACCGCCTACCGCACGTCTGGCTGCCCGCCGAACGGGCGCTGCTCGCCGCCGCCGCCGAACTGGTGGCCCAGGCGGCCGAACGGGCCCGCCGGTTCGAAACCCAGCACGGCACCGCGCAGCTGCTGCAGCGCAGCATGCTCCCGGAGCACCTGCCGGAGCTGGACCGGTTCCGGATGGCGGCCCGCTACGACGTCGGCGTGGACGGCAACGCGGCCGGTGGCGACTTCTACGACGCGTTCCTGTTGCCCGGTGGACGGCTGGCCGTCGTGCTCGGCGACGTGGCCGGCCACGACGTGCACGCCGCCGCCCTGATGGGGCAGGTACGCGCCGCCCTGCGGGCCCTGGCGCTGACCGACCCGGCACCGGAGACCGTCCTGGCCGGCGTGGACCGGCTGGTCGCCAGCCTCGGCGCCGAGGCGCGTAACGAGGAACTGTTCGTCACCGTGGTGTACGGGCTGGTCGAGCCGGACGACGGGCAGCTGGTGCTGGCCAGCGCCGGGCACCCGCCGCCGGTCATTCGCCGGGCCACCCGCTCCGGTCAACGGCCGGTGGTGGGCCTGCTCGACGTACCGACCGGCGCGCCGCTCGGGCTGGGTGGCAGCTGGCGCACCAGCACGGTCCGGCTCGGCCCGGGCGACACCGTGCTGCTGTTCAGTGACGGCGTCGTGGAACGCCGCGACCGCAGCATCGGCGAAGGCCTGGACGCGCTGGTGGCCGCCGTCGCCGAGGCCCCCAGCGGCGACCCGCGCAGCCTGTGCGCCCTGGCCACCACGGCGGTGCCCGGCACCACCGACGACGACGCCGCCGTCCTGGCCGTCGAACACGCGATGGCCCCCAGCCGGTCGGCGACCATGCTGGTGCCGGCCGAGCCGACCGGACCCGGCCGGGTCCGGCACAGGATGACCGACCAGCTGCGCGAGTGGTCGGTCCCCGAGGCGGTGGTCGGGGCGGCCATCCTGTGCACCAGCGAGTTGACCACCAACGCCCTGCTGCACGCCGGCACCCCGGCGCAGGTGCACATCGACCTCAGCGCCGAGCGGCTGCTGGTGTCGGTGGCCGACACCGGCACCCGGGGCAGCGTCACCCGGACCCGGACCGACACGTTGAGCAGCCGCGGCCGGGGGCTGGGACTGATCGACGAGCTCAGCGACGCCTGGGGCACCGACCCGACGGTCCGCGGCGCCACCGTCTGGTTCGAGCTGCTGATCCCGCCCGGCTGAGCGCCCACGATGGTGCCGGGCGATCCACCGACCGCTGCGGTGGCCCCCGGCGGTCGGGTCAGGGCTGGCGCCAGTCGTCGGAGGTCAGGTGCGAACCGGCCTGCGGACCCATCGTCAGCATCCCCCCGTCGACGACCCACGCCGAGCCGGTGACGTAGGAGCTGTCCGGTCCGGCCAGCAACGCCACCACCGCGGCGACCTCCCGGGCGTCGCCCGGCCGGCCGAGCGGGATACCCGGACGGTCGGTACGGGTCGGGTCCTCGTCCTCCTGTCCGGTCATCGGGGTGGCTATTTCACCGGGCGCGACCGCGTTGACGGTGATGCCGTGCTGGCCGAGTTCCTGGGCCAACACCTTGGTCAACAGACCCAGCCCGCCCTTGGCCGCGCAGTAAGCGCCCGAACCGACCCGGGGGGCGTGTTCGTGGACGCTGGTGATGTTGATGATGCGTCCGCCACGCCCGGCCGCGATCATCCGGCGCGCCGCCCGCTGTGCGCACAGGAACGGCCCGTCGAGGTCCACGCTGAGCACCTCGCGCCACTGCTCGAAGCTGGTCTCGACCACCGGCGTGCTGATCCCGGTGCCGGCGCAGTTGACCAGCACCCCGACCCCGCCGAGCGCGTCGGCCAACTCGTCGACCACATCGGCGGCCCCGGGCAGCTGGGTCAGGTCGATCTCGCGGATCTCGGCCCGCCGGCCGGCCTTGCGGACCAACTCGGCGGTCTCGTCGGCGCCGGAGCCGTCCCGGTGCCGGGTCACCCCGACGTCGAAGCCGGCCTCGGCCAGGGCGACCGCACAGGCCTTGCCGATTCCGGAGTCCGACCCGGTCACGATGGCCACCCGGGGGTAGTCGTCTCGTCCAGTCATGGTCGATGCATACCCAGCACCCGCCGCGGCAATCAGCCGCCGGCGACGGGCATGAGGGCCCGGCGGGCTGGGCAGGTAGCACCGGCGCGCCGCGGGTAGCGGCGCACCGGCGCATCGGAGGGACGTGGCGTGCAGTCGTCGGATCTGATCTTCGCCCTCGTTGGTGTCGCCGCTCTGCTGGCCGGGGTCCTGCCCCGGCTGCTGGAGCGGCGGCCGCTGTCGATGCCGATCGCGTTCCTCGCGCACGGCGTGGTGATCTTCGCCCTGCCGACCGGGCTGCCCGACCCCGATCCGCTGGCCTGGCCCTCGCTGACCGAACACCTGACCGAGGTGGGGGTCATCGTGGCGCTGATGGGCGCCGGCCTGAAGATCGACCGGCGGTTCGGCTGGCGGCGCTGGACGTCCACCTGGCGGCTGCTGGCCATCGCGATGCCGGTCACCATCGCGGCGATGGCCGTCCTGGGCTGGTGGTGGATCGGGCTGGCCCCGGCGGCGGCGCTGCTGCTCGGTGCCGCACTGGCCCCGACCGACCCGGTGCTCGCCGCCGACGTACAGGTCGGCGAGCCGACCGACGAGGAGGACTCCGAGGACGAGGTGCGCTTCACGCTGACCTCTGAGGCGGGGCTCAACGACGGGCTGGCCTTCCCCTTCGTCTACGCGGCGATCGCGATGGCAACCGTCGGCGCCGCGCCCGGCGGCTGGATCCTCAGCTGGTTCACCATGGACGTGCTGTACAAGTGCTTCGTCGGGGTGGTCGGTGGGTTGCTGATCGGCCGCCTGCTCGGCACGTTGTTCTTCCGGGCCCGGTCCAATGCCCTGCGGTTGGCCCGGCACTCCGAGGGCTTCCTCGCCCTGGCGGCCACCTTCCTGGCGTACGGCCTGGTCGAGGTGATCGGCGGGTACGGGTTCCTGGCGGTCTTCGTGGCGGCCCGGGCCATCCGGGAGGCCGAGCACTCCCACGAGTACCACCAGGTGCTGCACGACTTCGCCGAACAGGTGGAGCGGCTGCTGACCGTGCTGCTGCTGCTGTTGTTCGGCGGTGCGGTCGTCGGCGGGTTGCTGGCTCCGTTGACCTGGCCGGCCGCGGCGGCCGGGCTGGCCCTGATCTTCGTCATCCGGCCGTTGGTCGGTTGGCTCTCGCTGCGCGGCGCCCCGGGTCACCCGGCCGAGCACCTGATCATCGGGGCGTTCGGCATCCGCGGGATCGGATCGTTCTACTACCTGTCGTACGCGGTGGCCCATGCCACGTTCCCGCAGGCCGACGTGGTGTGGGCCACCATCGGCCTGGTGGTGATCGTGTCGGTGGTGGTGCACGGGGTGGCCGCGACGCCGGTGATGCAACTGCTCGACCGGGCCAACGAACGGTCCCGTACCGGCGACGAGGAGACAGCCGCCGGCCCGGGGTCGACAAGGCCGGTGCATGGAAACCGATCACCTGGGTAGTTGGAACGGGTGTTCGACGATCTGGTACGTGAGGATGTGAGCTCAGATGGCTGACCGCAACGGTGACGCGACGAACGTCAAGGCCCAGGACGACCCCGGTTCCAACACCGTGAAGGACCCGGACAACTGGGTGACCGGCGACGAGCCGGCGACCGGCGCACAGCGCTCCTACCTGCAGACGCTGTCCGAGGAGGCGCACGAGGACGTGCCGGCCGACCTGACCAAGGCCGACGCCTCCAAGAAGATCGACGAGTTGCAGGAGAAGACCGGTCGCGGCCGCTGAGCGTGGTCCCCGCCACCCGCGCCGGGCCCGCGGGTCGCGGGCCCGGCGCACGGGTCAGCGGCGGTCCAGCCGGTGCAGCACGACGTCGGTGAGCGCGCCGTCAGCCGCCGTGGCGGTCAGGTAGGTGGCGTACGGCTGCCGGCGCCGGTCGGTGGGGGAACCGGGGTTCAGCAGACGCGCCCCGTTCGCCGCGCGGGTGTCCCAGGGAATGTGCGAGTGGCCGAAGACGAGCAGGTCGCAGTCCGGGAACCGCTGAGCGCACCGGGACTCCCGCCCGGTGGCCGGGCCGGTCTCGTGCACGACGGCGATCTTCAGGCCGGCCAACTCCGCCCGGGCCACCTCCGGCAGCCGGGCGCGCAGCGGCGGCCCGTCGTTGTTGCCGTACACCCCGATCAGCCGGCGCGCCCGGGCGCTGAGAGCGTCCAGCAGCGCCACGTCGACCCAGTCGCCGGCGTGCACGACAACGTCGGCCGCGTCGACCGCGGCCCACAGCGCGGGCGGCAGGTCACGGGCCCGGCGGGGGACGTGGGTGTCGGCCATGATCACCATCCGCACCGCCTCGCCGCGCATACCTGACACCGTAATGCAGGACGCCCTTAAGTCCTCATGAAGATCGGCATGGATCTCCGCCGCCGCCGGCCGGTCCTTCGTAGGTTGATGGCTGTCGACGGAGCGCGTCCCCCTGGTGCGCGCTCCGGGTTCATCGTGCCTGAGGAGCTTGCATGCGTCGCAGATCCACCCTGACGGCCATCGCCGCGGCCGCCGCGATGGCCCTCTCCGCCGCCACCGCGGTCGGTGTGGGGTTGCTGCGGCCGCAGGCCGCCGAGGCCGCCGAATCGGTGTTCTACGTGGATCCGGAAACCAGCGCGGCGCGGTGGGTGGCGGCCAACCCCAACGATCCGAAAGCGGCGGTGATCCGCGACCGGGTCGCCCGGGTGCCGCAGGGTCGGTGGTTCACCTCGACCAACACCGCCCAGGTCAGGGGCCAGGTGGACGCGCTCGTCGGCGCGGCGGCCGCGGCCGGGAAGATCCCGATCATGGTGGTGTACGACATTCCCAACCGCGACTGCAGCGGCGCCAGCACGGGCGGGGCGCCCAACCACGCGGCGTACCGGGGGTGGATCGACGAGGTCGCGGCCGGACTGAAGAACCGGCCCGCGCTGATCATCCTGGAGCCGGACGTGCTGGCCCTGATGAGCAACTGCCAGGATGCGGCGCGGCAGAAGGAGACCAGCGCGTCGATGGCGTACGCCGGAAAGAAGCTCAAGGCCGGCTCGTCGCAGGCGAAGGTGTACTTCGACGCGGCGCACTCGGCCTGGTTGCCACCGGCCGAGATGGCCCGGCGGTTGGTCGCCGCCGACATCGCCAACAGCGCCGACGGCATCTCGGTCAACGTGTCCAACTACCGGGCCAACGCCGAGCTCGTCCCGTACGCCAAAGGTGTCCTGCAGGCCATCGGAGTCGCTCGGCTGAAGGCGGTCGCGGACACCAGCCGCAACGGCAACGGGCCGCTGGGATCGCAGTGGTGTGACCCGGTGGGGCGGGCGACCGGGATACCGTCCACCGACCAGACCGGTGACCCGGCGATCGCCGCGTTCGTCTGGGCGAAGTTGCCCGGCGAGTCCGACGGCTGCATCGGCGGCGCCGGGCAGTTCGTCCCGCAGCGGGCGTTCGAGATGGCGGTGGCGGCCGGCGGCACCGCACCGACGACCCGACCGACGGTGCCGCCCACCGCCGCCCCCACCACCGCCGCCCCCACCACGGCCGCCCCGACCACCGGCGCACCCGGCACGGGCGCCGCGACCACGGCGGCGCCGACCGGGCGCGCGACCACCGCCGCGCCGGGCGGCGGCGCGGCCGGCCGGTGCGCGGTCACCGTCACCCCGAACGTCTGGCCCGGGGGTTTCACCGCCGACCTGCGGATCACCAACGCGGCCGCCGGGGTGGCCAACTGGACGCTGGCCTTCGACGCGGGCGCCACGGTGAAACTGGTCAACGGCTGGAACGGTGTCTGGAGCCAGAACGGCGCCACGATCAGCGTGCAGAACGCCCCGTGGAACGCCACCTTGAACGCCGACGCCAGCACGAGCGCCGGTTTCCAGGGCACCTACAGCGGGGGGTCCCTGCCGACTCCGAAGGCGTTCACCCTCAACGGGGTGCCCTGCTCGTCCTGATCCGCACTGGTCCCCCGCAACGGGCGCCCCCGCGAGAGCGGGGGCGCCCGTTGGGCTTCCATCCGTCGCGCCGCACCCGCCCGGCGACGGCGCCCCCCGCCGGGAAGCGCCGCTGTTGCACATTCGGGACATCAACCGGACAGCGTCCGGACATTGCCCCGGCAGGCTCGTCGACACCGGCAGCGCCACGCTGCCCGGCGACGAGGAGGGCTCTCGGGTGCGCGACCAGAATGCTCGGCAGCGCGGGGCACCGCGCCAGTCGTTCCGCCACGCCCGGCGCCGTCCGGCCGGCACCGCCCGGGTCGGCGCCGGCGGCCTGCTGGTCGCCGCGCTGCTGATCGGCGCGCTGTGGGCGGGCGCGGCGCTGTGGCCGCGGGTCGGCGCCGGCGACCGGTCTGTCGCGCCCGGGTCGGCCGAGCGCCCGACGGCCGGCCGGGCAACCACGCAGAGCACCGGGCGCAACGCCCCGCCGGCCGGTCGCCCGAGCGCCGGCGAGCCGGTCGGCGCGGACCTACAGATCCGCTACCCGCAGGCCGGGGGCGGCCGCTGGGCGGTGGCCGGCGGTAACGGCGCACCGGCCGGACGGGGCGCCCGGCTGCTGCGCTACCGGGTCTCGGTGGAACGCGACATCAGCAATCTGCGGGTGGCCGCCTTCGCCGACGACGTGTCCGCCATCCTGGCCGACCCGCAGGGCTGGACGGGCGGGGGTGGCCTGCGCCTGCAGCGGGTGGGCCCGGAGGTGCCGGCGGACTTCGTGATCTTCCTGGCCACCCCGGCCACCCGCGACCAGCTCTGTGAGGCCGGCTACGACCGCTACACCTCCTGCCGGGCGGGCGACAAGGTCGTCATCAACGTGGCCCGGTGGGCGAACGGTGTCCCGGGTTTCCGGGGGGACCTGCCGGCCTACCGGCACTATGTGGTCAACCATGAGGTGGGGCACCGGCTCGGGCATGGGCACGAACTGTGCCCGGGACCCGGCAAGCCGGCGCCGGTGATGCAGCAGCAGACCCTCGGCCTGCACGGCTGCCGCCCGAACGGTCGGGTCCGCCTGGCCGGCGACGAGTACCACGGCGCGGCCGGCCAGTACGACGACCCCGTGCCGGACCCGGGCGACTCCGCCGGCTGACCGCGCCCGACCGGCGGTGTGCCGGCTCGGCGACCCGCTGGTATTTCAGATTTTAAGGAGTACGGTGGGGGGCATGGCCGAGCCCCTCACCGACGCCCAACTGCGCTGCTGGCGTGCCTTCATCGAAAGCACCTGGCTGCTGCAGACCCGGCTGGAGGACGACCTGCGCGCCGGCAGCGCGCTGAGCATGGGCGACTACCACGTGCTCGTCGTCCTGGCCGAGGCCCCGGGCCACCGACTGCGGATGGGAGAGCTGGCCGGGCGGCTGGTCTTCTCGCCGAGCCGGCTCACGTACCAGATCTCGACCATGGAAAAGCGCGGGCTCGTCCACCGGGAGAGCTGTCCGCACGACCGCCGCAGCACCCGGGCCGTGCTCACCCCGGCCGGGCACACCGCGCTGCGCGAGGCCGCCCCGCACCACCTGACGAGCGTACGCGGACACTTCGTCGACGACCTCGACGAGGCGGAGATCGCCTGCCTGATCCGTGTCTTCGAACGGCTGGGCCCCCGGTTGCGCACGGAACGCGGCCCGATCCCGGCCACCCTCTGACCCTGAGAGAAGGACCGACATGCCCGCCGTCACCGTCGACGATCTGCTCGTCCTGCCCCGCCTGCCCCAGCTCGACCCGGCCACCACCAGCTACCGTCCGGTCCGCCGGCTGACCACCGCCCCCACCGGGTTCGAGGGCGAAGGGTTCCCGGTCCGCCG
>DASVVF010000431.1:0-2633 GCA_036386695.1 Catenuloplanes sp.
GTTCCTCGTTGCCCTCGAAGTACGACACCACCCGCCCGGTCACGGTGACGTCGAGGTCGCGGGCCAGCCGGGCCAGCCGGCGGGTGTCCTCGGCGGCGATCACGTCCGCCGTACCCAGCGCCGCGCGCAGCCGGGGGGACGCGTCGCCGACGTTGCCCAGCGGCGCGCCGAGCAGGATCAGTCGCCCGGGGTCCATGCTCTGCGCCACCGTGCCGCCCTTCCCCGCCCGCGCCGGCCGGTTGCCGGACCCGGTGATCCGCCAGTTCACCACACCACCGGGCGGGCGCCGAGCACCCGCCCGCTTGATTGGCAGCCTACGATCGCGGGGTGACCCCGGCGGCGACAGCTCAGACAGCAGGCACCAACACACCGGCCGATGCCCCGGGCAGCGTGGACCAGGACACGCGCCCGGAGGTGACGGTGGGGCCCGGCGACGGCCGCCCGCCACCGGCCGACAGCGGCGGTGGTCGGGTCTCCGACATCGTGCGCCGCCGGCTCGGGCCGCTCGACCGGCGGCTGGACCCGTACGCGTGGGCCGCCACGCTGACGGTGGTCGCCATCGCCGCGGTCCTGCGGGTGATCGGGCTGGCCCACCCCAAAGGGGTGATCTTCGACGAGGTGTACTACGCGACCGACGCCCGGGACATGCTCCGGTACGGCGTCGAATGGGACGAGAAGAACAACGGCCCGGCGTACGTGGTGCACCCGCCGCTGGGCAAGTGGCTGATCGCCCTGGGCGAGCAGTTCTTCGGCTACGACGAGTTCGGCTGGCGGATCTCGGCTGCCGTCGCCGGCACCCTGTCGGTGCTGATCCTGGTACGGCTGGCCAGCCGGCTGTTCCGGTCCACGGTGCTCGGCTGCGCCGCCGGCCTGCTGCTGGCGTTGGACGGGTTCCACCTGGTGCTCTCCCGCACCGCCCTGCTCGACATCTTCCTGATGCTGTTCGTGCTGGCCGCGTTCGCCGCCCTGGTGGTCGACCGTGACGCGCGGCGCCGCCGCTGGTTGCGGGCGCTGGAGTCGGGGGTCGATCCGGGACCGTCCGGCCGGTTGCCGTTCCGCTTCCCGGGGTCGGTGCCGTGGTGGCGGTTGGCGGCAGCGGTTTCGCTGGGTTGCGCCGGCGGGGTGAAGTGGAGCGCGCTGTACTTCGTACCGTTCTTCGCGCTGCTGGTCCTGCTCTGGGAGGTCGGCGCCCGGCGGTCGGCCGGCGTACGGCGCCCGTGGCGGTCCACGCTGGCCGGCGAGGGCGGCTGGTTGGTGCTGTGTGGATTCATCATGATCGCTGTTTACCTGGCGACCTGGTCGGGGTGGTTCCTCACCGACGTGGGGTATTTCCGGCACTGGCGGGCCGATCGCGGGCTGTCCGAGCCAGCGGTGCTGGGACCACTGCAGAACCTGTTCCACTACCACCAGGAGGCGTACAAGTTCCATACCGGGCTGGCGACCAAACACGCGTACCAGTCGTGGCCGTGGCAGTGGTTGCTGCTCGGCCGGCCGGTGGCGTTCTACTGGTCCAGCGACCCGACCTGCGGCGCGGCGAGTTGCGCGGCGGAGGTGCTGCTGCTGGGTACGCCGCTGCTGTGGTGGTCGTTCCTGCCGGCGCTGGTGGCGCTGGGCTGGTTCGGTATCGCCCGGCGGGACTGGCGGGCGCTGGCCATCGGCACCGGTGTGGCGGCGGGGCTGCTGCCGTGGTTCTGGTACGCCCTCAAGGGCCGGACGATGTTCTCGTTCTACGCGTTGCCCGCGGAGCCGTTCCTGGTCCTTGCGGTGGTGTACGTGCTGGGCGCGATCATGACCCCACCCCGGCCGGATCATCCCGGCGCCGCCGACCGCCGGGTGATCGGGGCGATCGTGGCCGGGGCGTACGTGCTGCTGGTCGCGGCGTGCTTCGCCTACTACTGGCCGGTCTTCATCGGCCAGTCGATTCCCTACGCGGACTGGTGGCAACGGATGTGGTTGGAGCGGCGCTGGATCTGACCGGACCGCCGCCCGCCCGACCGTAGGCGGTTTCGCGCGCCGTCGGTGTGGGCCCGGCGCACCGGACGACCGGGCCCGCACCGACGGACGACCGCCGATCGCGCGCCCTACCCGCTGGTGACCCCCGCGCGCAGAGCGCCCCCCGTTCCGTGGCGGCCCGTCCAGACTCACGGCCGCCACGCGGGGGTGTCAACCAGCCTGGAGAAAGTGCGACAAAGATTTCACGGTAGTTGCAAGCGGGAAATTTCCCCCTGCAGCAGGCCATCGACCGACCGGGCGGCTCAACCGGGGCATCGTGATCCTCCGCTCAGCGGGGGGCCTCGGGATTGGCTCACCGGGAGCGCGGCCGCGACCCGGGGCGGCAACCGGGGTCTACGGGGAGCCGCGACCCGGGGAGCCGGGGTCTGCGGGGAGGGAGCGATCGGGGACCGGAGCACCGGTCGACCCACGAGAAGCTCCAGATACATAGGCGCGCGCCCCGATCGCCTGCCACGGGGGAAGCGGGCGATAGGGGCGCGCACTGAGAAGTTTAGCTACCCGGGTTCTCCGGCACAACCGGGGTGGCCGGGTCAAAAATCCGACTTACCGCTGCGGCGGCTGAGCAGCGGTCCGGATCGGGGGCGGCGGTATCCTCCGGCGATGGACGCCGCAGCTCAGTT
>DASVVF010000432.1:0-3359 GCA_036386695.1 Catenuloplanes sp.
GCCGAGACCGGCGTGCCGCTCTACGTCGACGCCGCCCAGTCGGTCGGCCGACTCCCGGTGCCGCCGGGGTGGTCCCTGCTCAGCGCCAGCGCCCACAAGTGGGGTGGCCCGCCCGGGGTCGGGGTGCTGGTGGTGCGCAAGGGCACCCGGTGGTCGTCGCCGTACCCGGCCGACGACCGGGACTACGTGCGTACGCCCGGCCCGCCGGACCTGCCCGCGGTGGTCGCCGCCGCTGCCGCCCTACGGGCGGTCAGCGCCGAGGCCGCCGTCGAGGCCACCCGGCTGGCACCGCTGGTGGACCGGATCCGGGCCACCGTCGCCGCGGACGTGCCCGACGTGGAGGTGGTCGGCGACCCGGTCGACCGGCTGCCCCACCTAGTCACCTTCTCCTGCCTGTACGTCGACGGCGAGGCGCTCCTGCACGCCCTCGACCGCCGCGGTTTCGCGGTGTCGTCGGGGTCCTCGTGCACGTCCTCGACGCTGCGCCCCAGCCATGTGCTCGCCGCGATGGGCGTACTCAGCCACGGCAACGTCCGGGTTTCCCTGCACCGGGACACCACCGAGGAGCAGGTGGACCGGTTCCTGGCCGAGTTGCCCGCAGTCGTGGCCGAACTGCGCGCCGAGGCCGGGGTGGTGGGGCTGTGACCGCCGAACTACGCGCCGAGCCCGGAGTGGTGGGGCTGTGACCCGCCGAACTACGCGCGGAGGCCGGGGTGGTGGGGCTGCGACCCGCCGGACGGCGCTGTGGGCGGCGGGCGCGTGGGCGGGCTGCGTCGCCCCCACCCGGACGAGTCGACCGGACAGCCACCCCGGGCACGATCGGGCCGGGCCGGACACCGGCGCACGCCTGCGGGCGGCCCGGTGACCGAGCCGGACGAGGTGCTGGACTTTCGCGGTCAGCGCTGCCCGTTGCCGGTCATCGGGCTGGCCCGCCGGCTACCGCAGCTACCCCCCGGCGCCGTGGTCCGGGTGCTCGCCGACGACCCGGCCGCGGCCCTGGACATCCCGGCCTGGTGCCGGATGCGCGGCCAGGACTACCTGGGCGCGGTGACGGTGGACGGCGTTGCCGCCTTCGATGTCCGCCGGCGCGACTGACCTCGCGGCGGGCCGCCGTCGATGTCGATGCCGTTGGAGCTGTCGTCGTTGGGATCATTGATCTCCTTGTGGGGATGCGAGGTCGGCGCTCGTGACGCCGACCGGGACAGGTTTGCGCAACGGGTGCGTTGTGGGCACGCCGGTACCTCCGGGTGAAAAGGGATTGACACAAAGACCGGCCCGGTCCTCCCGAGACGGGGAACGACCGGGCCGGGAGCAACGGCTGGCTGGTCAACGGGTACATCACCGCCACCGACAGCCGGGGCGGTGAACGCGCCGCGCCCCGACACGATGCGCGGTCCGGCGCGAGACAGTGCCCCGAGCCGCGCACCACAAGAAAGGCGATCGGCTACCCCGCCAGGGACAAAGATCAACGAGACTTCTTCCGGACGTCTGACGTGCCGCGTCCGCCGAACGACGGGACACCCCCTCCGGCCGCAACGCACGACGATCCGGCGCGGCATCAGAAGATGGCGATCCGGGATCACCGCTAGGGGACGGAGATCAAACAAATTGTCGATCTGGCCAGGTGGCGCCCCGTCGTACCCTCGTGATCGACGGTCGATGTTCGCGGGGGGTCACCCCGCTGGTTGCGCAGCGCGGTCCGCTGTCGGCGGTAGCGGGGACGGGGGTCACCGACAAGTCATGGCGCCACCCCCGCTCGCCCTCGTACGCTTGTTCGGATCGTCTCCCGGCGCTTGGCCGCAGCATGCCGGGGTGATCGACCGGTCAACGCCGACCGGCGCGCCCGCCCACGGGCGGAACCTCGGCGTGCGTCACACCAGGCCATGAGCATGGGAGGGACGCCGCCGCTGTGCTGACACCACACGAGACGCCGACCACCGCACCAGCCGACACCACCGCATCGCCTGCGGTCGTGCACGACCACACCATCCGGGAAGTCCCCGGCAAGGACGCGACCTTGTTGGGCGAGTTGCTGCGCGCAACGGAAGACCTGACCGATGTGGGCGTGCCCCTCGCGCTGTTCGGCGAGGTTCCCGCCGGGGCGGACCCGAACGCCGTGGTGTGCGCGTTCACTGCGCAGCGATGGGTTATGCGGCCGACCACACCGTTGGAGATCCGCGACGCGGTATGGCGGCGCATCCTCGAACGCCTCCGAGCCGATGCCGGCAACTGGCCGTTGTACGCCGTGGCCACGCAGTTCTACGCGTTGAAGAGGGTCGCCGTACGGCTGGCGCCCAAAGGGGTGGCCCTGGCGAAGATCCGTCGCGCCAACGAGGAGACAGTCAGCGAATTCCTGGTCACGTGCGGGCGGATGCAAATCCGCACAGCGCACGTCGGCGCGCGCCTGGTCAACCAGACCCGCTACCACGCCACCAAGGCGTATTGGGACCGTGAACGGCGGGCGCGCCTGTACGACCCGCTAGAGATCGAGGCCACCGGAGCCGTAGGGGATCTTCGGATGCGAGGGCTCCTTGCCGGTCATCCGGATTCGTGTTGATCCGGCTGGTCATCGACACCGCGCCGCCGCCGAGGAAGAACGATCCGCCCGTTTCGGCGGACGGGCGGGTCGTTGGCCGGCAACAGCGACATCGCCGGCCGCCGGGTGGCCGGCGACGCGAGGGGCAACACCTCAAGGCCATCGACGCGGAGCTTGTCGCCCGCACCCGGTTGGAACGCCTCCGGCCACCGGGCATCGAGGCGGGTCTACGCAAGACGATCGACCACGCGGCGGTCGAGGTCGACAAGATCGAAGGCGGCGAGATGGGCGAGATGGGCAAGAAGCGGCGCCAGCGCGCCGAGGCGATCATCATCCGCGAACTGGCCGCCTACCTGAGACCCAGCAAGCGGGCAGCGACGGACACGCCCGCCGCCGAGCAGAGCGGCGAGGCGGTGTAGCGGCGGGAAATCTGACCGGCCCGCGCCGGAAAGACGGGCTCGGGCCGGGATGGCTATATGCGTGCCCGGATGTCGCCCGCGCCGGAAATCTGCATGTTGATCAGCACCCCGGAGATCATCCGCATGACCTCAAACCGGGCCTCCGGCGACTCGTCCAGGTCCACGCGCACCGCGTAGTCCGGCATCGCGTCGATGACCACCAGGACCGGCGCCTTCTTCGGGTAGAACCGGAACACCACCGAGAACAACGGCGTGTGCATCAGCAGCACGTCGCAGCCCGCCCCTGCACCGATGATCGTGGAACACCCGATGCAGCCTCGGGCCGGCGATCGCGTATTCCAACGCGAGGCCCACCATCGGCACCTCGTTCACCCGCATCGGGATCACATGCGCGGAGAACAGGT
>DASVVF010000433.1:0-2167 GCA_036386695.1 Catenuloplanes sp.
CGATGACCCGATTGTCGAGGCGGCCGCTGACGCAGACGTAGTCGACGATCGACAGGTGCTGGACGAGTTCGCACAGCCCCACGCCGCCGGCGTGCGGGCAGACCGGCACACCGAACCGGGCCGCCATCAGCATGACCGGCAGGATCTCGTTGACACTGGCCAGCCGGCAACTGTCCAGCTGGCAGTAATCGATGGCGCCGGCCTGGAACAGCTGCTTGAACATCACCCGGTTGTGGGCGTGCTCGCCGGTGGCGACCCCGACCGGGGCGACCGCCCGACGCACCGCGGCGTGGCCCAGCACGTCGTCCGGGCTCGTCGGCTCCTCGATCCACAACGGCGAGAACTCGCTCAGGGCCCGCACCCACTCGATGGCCTGCGGCACGTCCCAGACCTGGTTGGCGTCGATCATGAGCTTGCGGTCGGGGCCGAGCTCGGCGCGGGCGATGGCCAGCCGCCGACGGTCGTCGTCGAGATTGGCGCCCACCTTCAGCTTGACGTGGGTCCAGCCCTCGGCGATCGCCTCCCGCAGCAGGCGGCGCAGTTTGTCGTCGTCGTACCCCAGCCAGCCCGGTGAGGTGGTGTAGGCGGGGTAGCCCGCCGACAACAACTCCGCCACCCGGTCCTGCCGGGTCGGGGCCAGCTCCTCCAGCAGCTCGCGGGCCTGTTCCGGGGTGACGGCGTCGGTCAGGTAGCGGAAGTCGCAGACCGCGACCAGCTCGGCCGGGCTCAGGTCTACCAGGTAACGCCACAGCGGCTTGCCCGCCCGCCGGGCGACCAGGTCCCAGGCGGCGTTGAGCACCGCGGCGGCGGCCAGGTGCACCACCCCCTTCTCCGGGCCCAGCCATCGCAGCTGACTGTCCGCCGTGATCTCCCGGTACGCCCCGCCCATGTCGGCGGCCAGGCCGTCCAGGTCGCGGCCCAGCAGGGGGCCGGCGAGCTGGCGGGCGGCCTGCACGACCAGATCGGTCCCCCGGCCGATGGTGAAGGTGATGCCGTAGCCGGTCAGTGCCTCGTCATCGGTGCGCAGGATGACGTACGCCGCGGAGTAGTCCCCGTCCGGGTTCATGGCGTCCGAGCCGTCCAGGGTCGCCGAGGTGGGGAAGCGGACGTCAACGACATCGACCGAAGTGATCGTGGGCATGTGGCCTCCGGACCGGGAAGTGATCAGCGCACCGCACGCGAGCCCGAGGACGTCACGCGGATTCACCCGATGAATCGGGCTGGTCCATGACGCTAAGTGTGGCCAGCGGTGCTTGTCAATCGCCCTGGGGGCAGCCCATGGCGCGGCCCGGCGGGTCCCCGAACCGTCCTTTACAGTAATCCGGCCACGTGCCAACATGCCCATTGGCCCAACCAATCGGGCGCCAGGTGCGGGTCTTCCACCCCGGCGTTCGGCCGACCGGGCCGCCCACCGGTACCGTGAGCCGGGAAAAACATCATCCCACCTTTGCCGTACCGTACGTACCTCTCACCCGGTGCCACGTGGGGGCGTCGGGCCGACCGGCCACCGGCCGCCGGCCCAACAGAAGCGAGGAGGACGGCAGATGGAATACCGCGCCCTGGGCGCGACGGGACTGTCGGTGTCGGTGCTCGGCTACGGCGCCTCGCCGCTGGGCGGCGTCTTCGCCCCGATCGATGAGGACGAGGGGGTGCAGGCCGTCCGGACCGCCCTCGACCTGGGGGTCAACATCATCGACGTGTCGCCGTACTACGGCATCACCCGGGCCGAGACGGTCCTCGGTCGGGCGTTACGCGGCGTCGATCGGGACTCCTACGTGCTGGCCACCAAGGTGGGGCGGTACGGCGAGGCGGAGTTCGACTTCTCCGCCGATCGGATCCGCCGCAGCGTCGACGAGAGCCTGACCCGGCTCGGCGTCGAGCACGTCGACCTGATCCAGTGCCACGACATCGAGTTCGGCGACCTGGACCAGGTTGTCGAGGAGACCATTCCGGCGCTGCTGGAGCTGCGTGCCCAGGGCAAGGTGCGCTTCGTCGGGGTGACCGGCTATCCGCTGAGCGCCCTGGCGGCGGTCGCCGACCGCACCGGGCTGGACACCGTGCTGTCGTACTGCCGGTACAGCCTGCTGGACGACGCACTGGCCGACTGGTTGCCGTTCTTCGGGCAGCGCGGGGTGGCGGTGCTCAACGCCTCGCCGCTCGCCATGGG
>DASVVF010000434.1:0-1569 GCA_036386695.1 Catenuloplanes sp.
ACGGCGATCGGCACCGGCGTCCGGTGTGTCACGTCGTTGCCGCCGACCAGGATCACGGCCAGGTCGGGCCGTTCGTCGAGGGCGGCCTGGACCTGGTAGGCCAGGCCGGCGGAGAGGGAGCCGACCACGGCGAGCCGGCGCAGCCGCACGGGGCGGCGCAGCCGTCGCGACACTCCGGTGGCGAGCAGGGCCCCGGGGGTCTCCCGGGGGCGGTGCACGCCGTAGCCGGCCGCTGACGAGTCGCCCAGCATCACCATGCTGATGGTCCGGCCGGGGAACTTGGAGCCGTAGACACCGTCACCGCGCGGCGGCGGTTCCTCGGCCAACGGGATGATGCGCCGCACCTGCCGCGCCTGACCGACCACCACTCCGGCTGAGGCGACGGTGGTGACGGCGACCAACCCGGCCGCGTACATCGTCGTCCTCGCCACCTGTCGCACCCGGCGGTTACCCTGTGTGTCCTTCTCGGCCCCGTTCACAGACGCTCCCGCCTCCTTCCACACCCCTCGTGTGTGACGAGGCTAGCGCGCAAAACGACGCGTCCGGGCGTCCGAACGGGTGCTGTGCGGTAGTTACTCGGCCGAAGCCGGGTCACCGGCCAGGCCGGGTCGATGTTCTCCCGCGCGTACGGTGCGTAGCTGGGCCGCCGATCCGGCGGCCACGGCGGGTGATCGGCGCCGGTCATCTCAGCCGGACCGGTCGGGGCCGGCCCGGGTCACGTCGATCCGGAGCAGGACGCGGTTGTCCCGGACCATGGCGGCCCGGTAGTCGTCCCAGTCGGGGTGCTCGCCGCTGGTGCTGCGGTAGTAGTCCACCAGGCCCTCCATCGCCGCCGGCAGTTCGATGATCTCGACCTCGCCTTCCACCTGGATCCACCGGCCGAAGAACGTGTCCGGCAGCACGCACAGCCAGGCCCGCGGGTCGCGGCGCAGGTTGCGCACCTTGTAAGCGCTCTGCCGGCTGCTGATCACCACCCGGCCGTCGGCGTCGACGTTGGCGGTGACCGGGGTCATCGCCGGGCTGCCATCTGACCGGATGGTGGCTAGAACGGCCTGGTGCTGGGTACGTATGACCTCAAGCGCCTCGTCTATCTGCATACCGCCAATCCTGGCGGGTGCCGGTCATGATGGGCCACAAGGAGGCCACGAACATGGCGAAAACATTGCGACGTACAGCGGCGTTCACCGCGCTCGGCCGGGCCCTGACCGCGGGGGCACGGGGCGGGCCCTCGCTCGGCAGGCGAATGGCCGCGCTGCCCCGGATGATCCGGGCCAGCACCCGCGGCGAGTACGACGGCGGCCTGCGGGTGGCGATGATGGCGGCGGCCACGGTCTACGTGGTGTCCCCGGTCGACGTGGTGCCCGAGGTGTTCCTGCTGTGGTTCGGGCTCGTCGACGACGCCCTCATGATCACCTGGCTGGCCGGCACCATCCTGTCCGAGACGGAGCGGTTCCTGGAGTGGGAGCAGCGCCAGGCCAGCGTGCTGCCGGGTCACGTCGTCCGCTGAGCCGGTGACCCCGGCACCCCGGGTGGCTCGACAGACGTAGGCTGACGCGGAAACCGCCGAGT
>DASVVF010000435.1:0-4788 GCA_036386695.1 Catenuloplanes sp.
CAGCCGGGCGACCGCCAGCCACCGGCCGTGCACCGGTACGCGGGAGATCAGCTCAACGGTCAACAGCAGGGCCAGCGGTGGCCACGCGGCGATGGCCTGACTGATCGGGTTGTCCTCGGCGTGCAGCACGTTGGCGACCACCGACGCGGCGACTCCGAGGGCGAGGGTCGCGCGGACGGCCCAGCGGACCCGGCGAAGCTGCGGGAGTGGCACCGGTGGACTCCTTCGTGGGCGTACTGCTGCGCTGGACGGGACGGCGACGCTCGGTGTGGCAGAGGCCCATCCTGACGGTTATCTGTTTCGGTCCCACATCGGGGGCGGGTGGGGATGTGTCGCGTCACCCGCCCGGCCGGCTGACACAGCGGAGGTGGTGCACCGTGTTCGGTGCACCACCTCCGTCGCGTCAGCTGTGGGTCAGGAGACCTGCTCGACCTCGCTGCGGATCTTCACGAACTCGGCCTGGGCCTGTTCGCCGGTCTGGAAGTAGATCCCGATCACGCCGAGGCTCCCCCGGTCGGCCCAGATGCAGACGCCCATCTTGATCCCACCGGTGCTGGCGTCGCCGCACTTGGCGACCCCGCCGAGCGGCCCCGGTTCGATGGACTTGACGTTGCTCAGCGTCAGTCCGCCGGTGCCCATGCTGGTGATCGAGTCGTTGAGCTGCTTCTCCGGGTCGGCGATCAGTCCGGACGCTCCGGCGATCATGACCATGTCCTGCTTGGCCGGGTCCCCGTAGAAGGCGCCGACCGTGCTGGTCGCGCCCGGCAGGCTGGTCTTCATGCCGGTGACCATCTGGTCGGCGGCGGCCTGCAGCTCCGGCTTTGTGATCTTGGGGCGGCCGGCGAGGGTCTCCGGCGCCACCAGGCGCGTCTGGGTGGCCTTGACCACGTCGCCGACGTCGTCCTTGAAAGCGAAGTACGCCGCGACGCCACCGCCGAGGCAGAGCACCAGCAGCACCGCGAAGGTGATCAGAATAATCTTGAGGACGTTCGATTTCTTCTGCGGCACCGGTGCGCCGGGTGGGTACCCCGGCCCGCCCGCGGGCGGGAACCCGCCGGGCCCGGCCGCGCCGGGCGGCGGGTAGCCACCGGGTGGCGGATACCCGGTCGGCGGGTATTCGCCGCCGGGCGGGGGAGGGCCGCCGGGGGGCGGGCTTCCCGCGCCGTGCGGGGGCTGCGGGTCGGCAGGGGTCTGCCCGGGCCGTTGCGCGGCCCATGGGTCCGGCGCTCGGCCAGGCTCTGTAGATCCAGCGTGCGGCTCGCCGGGTGGTTGGGACATGGTTACTCCTGGCGGTAGAGGGCGGACCGGGCGATCCTAGTCACCCCTACACCGTGTCATGACCCGACAAGCGACGACGCGCCGCAAACGCGACGCGGGCGTCCCCGGTGGATCCGGAAACGCCCGCGTCCTGCCGGACTGTCCCGCTAGGCGGGGAGGCTGGCCACCCCGGGAGCGAGGAACCGTTGGTCGGTCACCCGTTCGCTGGTGCCGGTGCGGTCCAGGTACGGCGTGACGCCGCCCAGGTGGAACGGCCAACCGGCGCCAAGGATCATGCACAGGTCGATGTCCTGCGCCTGCGCGACGACGCCCTCGTCCAGCATCAGCCGGATCTCCTGGGCCATCGCGTCCAACGCCCGCTGGCGGACCTGCTCGGCGGTCAGCGGCGTGTCGCCGAGTTCCAGCAGCGCCGCCACCTCCGGGTTGACCTCGTCGTCGACCATGATCGGCTTGCCGGCGTCGGCGATCCGCTTCAGGTTGTCGCTGACCGCGAAGCGGTCCGGGAAGGCGGCGTGCAGCGTCCCCCCGACGTGGTGCGCCACGGCCGGCCCGACGAGTTGCAGCAGCGCGAGCGGTCGCATCGGCAGGCCCAGCGGGTCCAGCGCGCTGTCCGCGACCTCCGGCGGGGTGCCGGCGTCGATGGCACCGAGCACCTCACCGAGGAAGCGGGTGAGCAGCCGGTTGACCACGAACGCCGGGGCGTCCTTGACCAGCACCGAGGACTTGCGCAGCTGCTTGCCGACGGCGAACGCGGTGGCCAGGGTGGCGTCGTCGGTCCGCTCGCCGCGGACGATCTCCAGCAGCGGCAGCACGGCGACCGGGTTGAAGAAGTGGAAGCCGACCACCCGTTCCGGGTGCTCCAGGTCGGCGGCCATCGCGGTCACCGACAGCGAGGAGGTGTTGGTCGCCAGCACCGCCTCCGGGGAGACGATCTTCTCCAGTTCGGCCCAGACCTGCTTCTTGACGCCGAGGTCCTCGAAGACGGCCTCGATGACGAAGCTGGCGTCGGCGAACACGCCCTTGTCGACCGAGCCGGTGACCAGGCCGCGCAGCTTGGCCGCCGTACCCTCGTCCATCCGGCGCTTGCCGACCAGCTTCTCGATCTCGGCGTGCACGTACCCGACGCCCTTGTCGACCCGGGCCTGGTCGAGGTCGGTGAGCACCACCGGCACCTGCAGGCGGCGGGCGAACAGCAGCGCCAGCTGCGATGCCATCAGGCCGGCGCCGACGATGCCGACCTTGGTGACGTCGCGGGCCAGGCCGGACGACGGCGCCCCGGCCGGCTTCTTGGCCCGCCGTTGCACCAGGTCGAAGGAGTACAGGCTGCTGCGCAGCTCCTCGCCCATGATCAGATCGGCGAGCGCCTCGTCCTCGGCGGCGGTGCCGGTGGCGAAGTCGGCCTCCTTGGCGAGGGCCAGCAGCTCCAGGGCCTTGTTGGCCGACGGCACGGCGCCGTGCAGCCGCTGATCGAGCTGCTGCTTGGCGAAGTACAGCACCCCGTCCCACATGTCCTTGTCGACCTCGGGCCGGGTGACCGTGACCTCGCCGCGCACCACGCCGGCCGCCCATTCCAGCGACCGCTCCAGATAGTCCGCCGGCTCGAACAGCACGTCGGCGATGCCCATCTCGGCGGCCTGCCTGGGCTTCAGGGTCTTCTGGGTGAGCGGGTTCTGGATGATCACCTGGGCCGCGGCCGGGATTCCGATCAGGTTCGGCAGCAGCTGGGTGCCGCCCCACGCCGGCACCAGGCCGATGGCCACCTCCGGCAGGGCCAGGGCGGCGGCGCCGCCGGAAACGGTCCGGTAGTGGCAGTGCAGCGCGACCTCAAGGCCACCGCCCATGGCCGCGCCGTTGATGAACGCGAACGTGGGCACCGTGCTGTCCCGCAGCCGGGCGAACACCCGGTGGCCGAAACGACCGAGCTCCAGCGCCTGGTCGCGGCTGGTGATCAGGGGTACGCCGGTGATGTCGGCACCCACACAGAAGATGTACGGCTTGCCGGTGATCGCGATGAACGCCGGGTCGGCGGCGAGCGCCTCGGTGATCGCGGCGTCCAGGCTGGCCAGCCCGGCCGGGCCGAAGGAGTTCGGCTTCTTGTGGTCGAAGCCGTTGTCCAGCGTGATCAGGGCGGCCGGCCTGGCCAGCCCGGGCACGGTGACCCGGCGCAGCAGCGCCCTGGTCACGACCTCGTTCGGGTTCTGCACCGTGGCCGTCACTTGTTCGCACCTTCCCGCTGAGCGTTCTCGCTGGACTCCGTCCAGGCAGGGTCGTCCTGGCCTACGACTGCGGGGTTCGCAAGCTCACTCCTCGCGTAGGCGGGGTTCTCCCAGATCACGGTGCCGCCCATGCCGATGCCGATGCACATGGCGGTCAAGCCGTAGCGGACCTGCGGCTGCTCGGCGAACTGCCGCGACAGCTGGGTCATCAGCCGGACCCCGGAGGAGGCCAGCGGGTGGCCGATGGCGATCGCGCCGCCCCACTGGTTGACCCGGGGGTCGTCGTCGGCGATGCCGAAGTGGTCGAGGAACGCCAGCACCTGCACCGCGAACGCCTCGTTCAGCTCGAACAGGCCGATCTCGTCAATGCTCAACCCGGCGATGCGCAGGGCCTTCTCGGTGGACGGGATCGGTCCGATGCCCATCACCTCCGGCTCGACGCCGACGAAGCCGTACGACACCAGGCGCATGCCGATCGGCAGCCCCAGCTCGTGGGCGACGTCCTCGGCGGCCAGCAGGCTGGCCGTGGCGCCGTCGTTGAGGCCGGCGGCGTTGCCCGCGGTGACCCTGCCGTGCGGGCGGAACGGGGTCTTGAGGGTGGCCAGTTTCGCCAGGGAGGTCTCCCGCGGGGCCTCGTCGACGGTCGCCAGGCCCCAACCGGTCTCGGGGTCACGTACGGCCACCGGCACCAGGTCGTCCTGCAGCTTGCCGTTGGCGTACGCCTTGGCGGTCTTCTGCTGGGACGCCAGCCCGAACGCGTCGGTGCGGGCCTTGGTGATGTGCGGCACCCGGTCGTGCAGGTTCTCCGCGGTCGCGCCCATCACCAGGGCGGACGGGTCGACCAGCTTCTCGGCCAGGATCCGCGGGTTGGGGTCGACGCCCTCACCCATCGGGTGCCGGCCCATGTGCTCGACGCCCGCGGCGATGGCCACGTCGTACGCGCCCATGGCGATCCCACCGGCGACCGAGGTCACCGCGGTCATCGCGCCGGCGCACATCCGGTCGATCGAGTAGCCGGGGACGGTCTTCGGTAGCCCGGAGAGCAGGGCGGCGGTGCGGCCGAGGGTCAGTCCCTGGTCGCCGATCTGGGTGGTGGCGGCGATGGCCACCTCGTCGACCCGCTCCGGCGGCAGCTGCGGGTTGCGGCGCAGCAGCTCCCGGATGCAGCGGATGACCAGGTCGTCGGCGCGGGTGTTGGCGTACATGCCACCCGCCTTGCCGAACGGGGTACGGACGCCGTCGACAAAAACGACGTCCCGGACTTGACGCGGCACAGCAAGCCTCCTCGCAGGGG
>DASVVF010000436.1:0-30344 GCA_036386695.1 Catenuloplanes sp.
ACCTGGACCCCATCGAGCCCGGTGAACGGGCACACCACCAGGAACTCCTCGCCGCCCCAGCGCCCGATGACGTCATCGGCCCGGCTGTAGCCACGCAGTCGTTGCGACACCGTCCGCAGCACCTGATCTCCCACACCGTGACCATGGGTGTCGTTGATGTCCTTGAAGCGGTCCAGGTCGATCATCAGGACGGCCAGCTCACCGTGCCTTCGGCGCATCATCCCGGCCAGCTCGGTGAGGCGTTCCTCAAGGTGGCGGCGGTTGGACAGCCCGGTCAGCTGGTCGGTGCGGCTGAGCAGCTCCAGCTGGACGGTGTGGGCGCCGACCGCCCCGGCCAGGCGCTTGCGCTCGGTGATGTCCTGCACCACGCCGATCGCCCGGTCGTGGCGGGTCGACGCGGCGTCGGGATCACCGCACCCGGGAACGGTCATGGTCACCCGGCACCAGACCACCGTCCCGTCCGAGCGCCGGAATCGGTGCTCGGTCTCGTACCGGTCCCGGCTGCCGTCCATCAACTCGGCGAACAGCCGAGCGGACTCGACCACGTCCCCGGGGTGCAGCAGTTCCCGCAGCGGTCGGTCCAGGATCGACTGCGCCTCCAGGCCCAGCATGGCCTGGAAGGTACGGTTGGCCGCCCGGACCTCGCCGCCGGGACCGACTCGGACCATGCCCACCGGGGCGGTCACAAAGGTGGCCTGGGACAGCGCCGTCATGTCGCGCAGGATCAGCGCCGCGCCGACGACCCGCCCGTCGCCCTCGATCGGGTCCAGAGTCCAGGACAGGACGCCGGCCGAGCCGTCGGCCAGGACGACGGCGGTCTCGTCGTCCCGCACCGACCCACCCCGTAGACCGAGCCCGATGGCCCGGTCCACGGCCAACGCGACCGCCCGGTTGACCCCGAGGAAGCCATGATCGTTCGTCGACAACTCCAGCACGGTGTGGCCCACCAGCTCGGCCTCGCCCAGCCCGAGCAGTCGCTCCGCCGCCGGGTTGGCGTGGTGGAACCGCCGCTGGTCGTCGAAGAGCGCCACCGCGTCACTGAGGTGCCTGCTCCACGTCGGCGCGCCGCCGAGCGTGCAGCCGTCCCCCCGGCAACCGCAGCTTGGCGGCGCCTCGCTCCTCGCAACACGCACGGCAACTCCGGGTTTGTCTCCTACTGCGCTTCGTGGCCTGTCCGCCCGATCGGCGCGGCTGCGCCGATAATGAGGTTTTCGTCCAACTCGCCGGCTGGGGTGGGTGGCAGGATGAGCGGCGTGCGTGCCGTGGTGGTCGAGGAGTTCGGGGTCGTGCCGCAGGTCCGCGAGGTGCCCGAGCCGCGCCTCACGGCCGACGGGGTTCTCGTCCGCGTCGAGGTGACCGGGTTGTGCCGCAGCGACTGGCATGGCTGGCAGGGGCACGACCCGGGGATCCGGCTCCCGCATGTGCCGGGGCACGAGTTCGCCGGCGTCGTGGTGGCCGTCGGATCCGCCGTCCGGACCTGCCGGGTCGGCGACCGGATCACCGCACCGTTCGTCTGCGCCTGTGGGCGGTGCCCGTCCTGCCTCGCCGGCGACCAGCAGGTCTGCGAGCGGCAGAGCCAGCCGGGCTTCACGTACTGGGGTTCGTTCGCCGAGTACGTCCTGGTCGACCGGGCCGACGTGAACGTGGTGCGGCTCCCCGACGAGCTGGACTTCGCCGCTGCCGCTGCCCTGGGCTGCCGGTTCGCCACCGCTTTCCGGGCGGTCGTGGCGCAGGGGCGGGTCGCGGCCGGCGAATGGGTGGCCGTGCACGGCTGCGGCGGCGTGGGACTGTCGGCTGTCATGATCGCGGCGGCCTGCGGCGCCCGGGTGGTCGCCGTCGACGTCGCCGCCCCGGCCCTGGAACTGGCCCGCCGGTGTGGAGCGGCCGTCTGCCTCGACGCCACGAACCTGCCCGACGTCGACGCGGGCGGAATGGGCGAGACCGGCAGGGCCGGCGGGGCCCGCGACGCCGACCAAACCGGCGCGGCGGGCGAAACGGGCGCGGCGGGCGGGGCCGGCGCGGCGGCGGGCGGGGGAGGACCGGGCCGGGTCGCGGCGGCGGTCCGCGCCGCCACCGGCGGTGGCGCGCACCTGTCGATCGACGCGCTGGGCAGCAATGCCACCTGTGTCGGTTCGATCGAGAGCCTGCGCCGCCGGGGCCGGCACATCCAGGTGGGACTGCTGCCGGCCGCGGGTGGCCGCCCGGCGCTGCCGATGGAGCTGGTGATCGCGTACGAGCTGGAGCTGCGCGGCAGCCATGGCATGGCGGCGCACGCTTACCCGCGACTGCTGGGGCTCATCGCGGCCGGCGCCCTGCGGCCGGGGTTGCTGGTCGCCGACACGCTGCCCCTCGACGACGCGCCAGCGGCCCTGGCCACGATGGACGGCCCGTCGGCGGGCGGGATCCGGCTGATCCGCCCGGGCCCGACAACGGGTAGCGGCTGACCGTCGCCGGGCACCGCCGCCGCACGGTGCAGCCGCGGTCCGGGGTGGACCGCGGCCGCACCGTTGCGGCGTGTGTTACGCGACGAAGGTGGTGCGGCGGCGGCGGGCGATCAGATAGCCCCCGCCGCCGAGCAGGAGCAGCGTGCCGCCGACGGCCGCCACGGCGGTGGTCGCGGAGCCCGTGACCGGCAGCCCGCCGCCGTTGCCCGGGGCCGCCACCGCCGAGGCGCTCGCCCTCGGCTTGATGGGCTTGGTCGGCTTGGCCGTCGAGGGTGCCGGGGGGAGCACGTTGACGTCGATGAAGCCGGTGTTGGCATGGATGCTGGACACGGGAGGACCGCCTTCTTTCCCGCGGATCAGCAGCGTGTAAGGGTCCCACAGCTTGAGCGACAGGTGGCTGTCCCGGCCCGCCGTCGCGTGGTCGTAGTCCGTACCCTTCAGCACGCCACGCTCGGCGTTGAGCCCGTCCACCCACTCGAAGTGGATCCGCTGGACCGTGGTCGCCTTGGCGACCACCTTCACCACCGGACCGGCCGGACCGAACTCGGCGCCGTTCCGCAACAGGTCGTCGAACTGGCACCACGCTGTGGTGTTGTCGCCCCGGGTCAGGTAGCGGCAGTTTGAGGGACGACTGGTGAATTCCGTTCCGCGCCCGACACGGATGATCAGGAGAACACCGGAGCGTCCGGCGTTGCGGGCGTTCTGCGCCGCGAACGGGGCGGGGACAGTCCCCCCGGGCCGAACGTCGTACCGCTGTTTGGCCACCTCACGGCCGTTCGCATCCTTGATCTTCTCGTACAGCGGCTCAAGGGTGTAGTCAGCGCTCGGATCAGGTTCAGCCGACGGGGCCCCCAGTGCGGCGGACGGCAGGACCAGGGCTCCGACCGCGAGGGCCGCCGCACCCAGGCCGAGGCGGACAAAGCAGTGCCTGATGAAGTTTGATGCCACGGCGGTCTCCCCGTCTGCTGATGACCGGGAGACCATATAGACAACGCGGGGCACGCGGGGGGCCCGAGACGGCGCGAATGGGCACGAACAGGACAGCCGCCGCGCGATTGTTACCCAGGGCATCCGCCGCGTCGGGTGGGCGCGGGTCAGCGCAGGTCCCGGCGGCGGAATGCCAGCCAGCCGGCGAGTGCCACCAGCACCGACAGGCCGACCGGGGCCAGGATCGCCGCCGGCGGGACCCCGTGGACGAGCATGTTGCGCTGCAGGTACCAGTGCCACGGGGTGGCGAAGCGCAGCGGCGCGAGCGCCGGCACGAGGGGGAGCAGGTTGTAGACCAGATATCCGCCCAGGGCGACCGCGGTGGCGACGCCGACGGCGGGTCCACGTCGGCCGGTGGCGGCGCCGACGGCGTAGGCCAGACTGAGATGCAGGGCGGCCAGCGCGAACATCGCCGCGCAGGCCCCGAGCAGCCCGGTACGGGACACGCCGCCCAGCGCGTCGACCGCCGCCGCCACCGCGACGGTGACCACGGTGAACAGTACGGTCAGGGCGGCGAGCAGGGTGACCGCCGCCAGGTACCGCTCGGCGGCGACCCGGTCGCGGGTGACCGGGTTGGCCAGCAACGGCTCCAGCTCGCCGGACTCCTCCAGCCCGCCGATGGCCTGCGCGCCGACGCCGATCCCGAAGACCAGCATCAGCACCGGGGCGATCGTGGAGAACAGCCGGGCCTGCAGGTAACCCGGCGGAGAGGTGACCGGCACGGCGGCGTCGTACCCGATCATGGCCTTGACGGCGCCCGGCATCTCCGCGACCAGCTCCTGCATCTCGGTCTGGTCCTTGACCGCCGGGTAGAGCGCCACGGTGAAGACGACCAGGGCGACCGCGCCCAGCGTCCACCACACCATCGACCGTCGCCGGTCGCGCAGCATCCGTCCGGCTATTGTCACGCCCGCCCCGCTTCCGGAGCTTCCGGTTCGGCGTAGAAGCTGAGGAACACGTCCTCCAGGTCCGCCTCGTGGGTGGCCACCCCCAGCACCGTGCGGGTCGCGGCGGCCTTGACCACGGCGTCGACGGGGCCCTCGACGACCAGCCGGAGCGTGGTGCCAACCGCGGTCACCTCGACCACCTCGGGGATGGCGGCGAACAGCACCGGCTCCACCGGATCGGCGAACCGCAGGTCGATACGGGTACGGGCGGTGCGGCGCAACTCCGGCACGGTGTTCAGCGCGACCAGCTCGCCCCGGCGGACGATTGCCACCCGGTCGGCCAGCTGTTCGACCTCGGGCAGCACGTGACTGGACAGGAACACGGTCGCCCCGTCGGCCACCAGCTCCCGGATCAGCAGCTGGAACTGGTGTTGCAGCAGCGGATCGAGGCCGGAGGTCGGTTCGTCGAGGATGAGCAGCCGTGGGCGGTGCGCCACGCACTGCACGATGCCGGCCTTGCGCCGGTTGCCGGTGCTGAGCTGCCCCATCGGTCGGCCAGGGTCCAGCTCGAAGCGCTCCAGCAGGGTGGTCTCCCAGTCGGGGTGCCGCCGCCCGCGCAGCCCGGCCAGGAAGTCCAGCAGGTCCATCGGCGTCCAGTGTGGGTTCACCGGGAGCTCGGCGGGCAGGTAGCCGAGTTGGGCCCGGATCCGCGGGTCCGCGCCGCTGCCACCCAGCACCGTCGCGCGCCCGGCGTCGGGTCGCAGGAAGTCCAGCAGCAGCCGGATCGTGGTCGTCTTACCGGCTCCGTTCGGGCCGAGGAAGCCGAACACCTGCCCGGCGTCCACCCGCAGGTCCAGCCGGTTGACCGCGACCAGGGCGCCGAAGCGCTTGGTGAGCTGCTCGGTCACCACGGCGGGGATGCTCACCCGGTCAGGGTATCGCCGCCGCCGGACGCGTGGTACCTGACCGGCGGGCCGACCGGGGGCGGGGGAGGTCAGCGCTGCAAGTCGGCGCTCCAGGCCGGGTCGCGGCCGCTGAGGCCGACCACCCGGTCGATCGGCGCGGCGTCCGCCGGCACGTCGACCGCCGGGCCGAAGACGCCCCGGCGCCGGTCCGGCTGATCCGCCGGGTACATCCCCGAGACCGACTCCAGACACGCCTGCACCGAGCGGCCGTCGAGAACGAACGGCTGCCCGCTGGAGCGGGCGATGTCCCAGCCGTGCAGGACCAGCTCGTTGAGGGCGATCCGGCCGGCGACCGCCGCCGGCAGGGTGGTGCCGCCGGCCTGGGTGGTCGCCTTCCAGGCGGCGGGATCGTTCCACGCGGCGGCCAGGGCGTCGAGGCGGGCCGGCATCCGGGTACGCCAGTCGGCGCCGAGCCGGGTGGCGTCCGGGGTCGGCACGCCTGACGTCGCCGCGCCGAACTGCTTGGTCGCCGCGGCGGTGAATGCCTGCGCCAACCCGTCCACATGATCCAGCAGACCGCCCAGACTGAGGCCCTCGCACGGGGTCGGGGCCGTGAGCTGGTCGTCACCGACGCCGCGCAGCAGTACCGCCAGCTGACGGGCGGCCGGCGCGAGGTCCACCATTTCCCGCATGCGGTACACCGTGCCACAGACCAGGCGCCCGCAGCGGACGAAACGCCGGGGGCGGCGTGGTGCCGGGTGGGGTGGCCGGGTCGGAAACCGGGGGACGGGACGGGCGGCAGGTGGCAGGATGTGGCCGGATGTCGACCGCCCGGCGGGCCCCGGGCGCGGACGGGCGCGGACGAGTGCGGGAGGTCGACGGTGGAGCTGGGCGAGTACGCGGCCCTGGACGCGGTCGCCCTGCGCGAGCTGATCGTGGCCGGGCAGGTCAGCGCGGCGGAGGTCGAGGCGGTCGCCCGGCGGGCGCTGGACATCGCGGACACCGAGCTCAACGCGTTGACCATGCCGGTGTTCTCCCCGGCGTTGGAACACGAGCCCGACGGCCCGTTGGGCGGTGTGCCGTTCGTGATCAAGGACAGTGGGCCGTTCGCCCGCGGGGTGCCGTTCACGCTGGGCAGCCGCAGCCTGCGCGGTGCGGTCGCGATGGTCGACCATGACCTGATGACGCGGTTCCGGGCCGCCGGCCTGGTGACGCTCGGCCAGAGCACGGTGCCGGAGTTCGGGCTCAGCTTCTCGACCGAGTCGCTGGCCTACGGACCGACCCGCAATCCGTGGGCGCCCGGGCGCGGTGTCGGTGGCTCCAGCGGTGGCTCGGCCGCGTTGGTCGCCGCCGGGGCGGTGCCGCTCGCCCACGGCAACGACGGCGCCGGATCGATCCGGGTCCCGGCGTCGGCCTGTGGGCTGGTCGGGCTCAAGCCCACCCGTGGCCGTACCCCCAGCGGCCCGTACGCCGGGGAGAGCGCGTTCGGGATGACCGTGGAGTTCGGGCTGACCCGTACGGTGCGCGACACGGCGCTCCTGCTCGACGCGGTCTGCGCACCGGCCATCGGGGACAAGTATTCCGCGCCGCCGCCGCTGCGCCCGTACGCCCGGGAGGTGAGCGCCGACCCGGGGCGGCTGCGGGTCGCGGTGACGACAGCGGCCTGGTCCGGCGCGGCCGTCGACCCGGAGGTCGTCGCCGCCACGGTGACGGTCGGCAGCTTGCTGGAGTGGCTCGGGCACACGGTGACCGAGGCGAGCCCCGCCATCGACGCCGACGCCCTGGTCGAGGCGATGATGCTCGCGGCCGTGGCGTCCGGCGCGGCGTTGCTGATGGTCCCCCGCCAGCCCGACCGCGCCCTGATGGAGGCGGTGTCCCGGCAGGTCCTGGCCGAGACCCGGGCGGCGACCGCGCTGGACGTCATGTCGGCGGTCGACGCGCAGCACCGGGTGACCCGCCCGGTCGGGCTGTTCCTCAACCGCCATGATCTGCTCGTGACGCCGACGCTCGGGCAGTTGCCGGCGCCGCACGGCACGTTGGACTACGACAACCCCGACCACACCGTCCGGTCGTGGCTGCGGCGCCTATTGGAGTACGGCCCGTTCACCGCGCCGTTCAACGTCTCCGGGCATCCCGCGATCAGCCTGCCGTTGGGGCACAGCCGCGCGGGGCTGCCGATCGGGGTGCAGCTGGTGGCCGCCTACGGCCGCGAGGATCTGTTGCTGCGGGTGGCCGCCCAGTTGGAGCAGGCGGCGCCGTGGTGGGACCGTCAACCGGGCGTCTTCGTCGGCTCCTGATCCCCGGCCGCCGGCCCGATCCGCAGCCGGTTGCCGTCCGGGTCGCTGAGCTCCAGCTCCGGCCCCCACGGGGCTTGTTCGATCGGCACCCCGAACTCCTCGGCCACCGGATCGAGGTCGCGCAGGCTCAGGTACAGCAAGGTGTCCGGACGGGCGTCGCCGGCGTGCTCGGACAGGAAGATCCGCATCGGGCCGCGGGAGATCGACACGAACAGCGGGAAGCCCGGCTCGAACCGGTGTTCCCAGTCCTTGGCGAACCCCAGCCGCGCGTACCAGCCGACGGAGGCCTCGGCGTCCGCGGTGCGGATGATGGGCGTCACCTGTTCGTCCACCCCGCCATGGTGGCATGCCGGGATGATCGGGCGGCCGGCGGGCGAAGCCAGGGTCACGTCTGGCGCGCCGAATGAACAGATGAGAGCATGATCCCCGATCAGCGCTAATGGGATAGGCCGGGAGGTTCGGTGTCGAAGCACGGCTTCGCGACCGGGCCGCGCCATCGACGCCGTGGCGGTCGGGAACGTCCCGACTGGATCATCATCGTCGCGGCCGTCCTCTGCGGAGTGTCGATCCTGGGCGTGTGCGTCAGCCTGGCGGCCCGGCCCGACCTGGGGTCGGTCGGCGACCCCCCGTTGGCGGACAAGCCCCCCGATTGGTGGTCCAACACCTGGCCGTCGGCGAACCCGGCGCTGTCCGGGGCCGCGTCCCCGGCGGGTCCGGTGCCCCCGGGCATCGCGGCGCCGGGTTCGTCGGGGCCGGGTGCTCCAGGCCCGGGCGGTTCCCCGCAGGGCCTGACCCGGACCCCGGGGCCGGTGGTCGGACCGGTCGCCGGCGGCACCGTGGCGCCGAACCGGCCGCCGCGCGATCCCGACCCGGAGCCGGGCACGCCGTTGCTCACGCTGGCCAAGACCGAGGGATCGGTGCCGGTCGACCTGAGCGCCGAGGGCACGAGGGACTGGGCGCACTGGGGTCTGCGCCGCCCGAGCTCGGTCACCCGGAAGGCGGGCGGGCCGCAGGCCATCAACGACCTGGGCAACAACGGCCCACGGGAGCGGGTGGAGACCGGCACGCAGCGGTTCAGTTGGCGCGACGGCGCCCCGGACGGGGCCGTCTCTGACACCCCGACGGGCGTCTCGGCCTGCGGTGTCGGCACCGCCTTCAAGCTTTCCGTGCCGGCCGGGCCACAGACCCGCACCCTGCGGTTGCACGGGGGAGTCTGGCGGGCTACGGGGCGGTTCGACGTCAGCCTCTCCGGCACCAACCTGAGTCGCTCGGCGGAGGTTTCCCGGGAGGGGGTCCTCAGCCTGCCGGTGGTCTACACGGTGAAGTTCCGGGCGCCGGCGGGCGGGCAGTTGACGATCCGCTGGGGTGTCACCGCGATCTTCCAGCAGAGCTGCGGCTCGGTGGACCTGCGCGCCGCCACCCTGCAGTGACTCATTCGAACCGGCCCGCAGTGACTCATTCGAACCGGGTCGGGTCGCCGGCCCCCCGGCGGATGATCTCCGGCTCGTCCTGCGACAGGTCCACCACGGTCGTCGGCTCGGTGCCGCATTCGCCGCCGTCGAGCACCGCGTCGACCTGGTGGTCGAGGCGTTCCTTGATCTCCCAGCCCTGGGTCATCGGTTCCTCGTCGCCCGGCAGCAGCAGGGTGCTCGACAGCAGCGGCTCGCCGAGTTCGGCCAGCAGCGCCTGGGTGATGGTGTGCCGGGGGATGCGGACGCCGACGGTGTGCTTGCGCGGGTGCAGCAGCCGGCGTGGCACCTCCCGGGTGGCCGGCAGGATGAACGTGTAGCTGCCCGGGGTGGACGCCTTCACCAGCCGGAACACCGCGTTGCTGACGTGCACGAACTGGCCCAGTTGGGCGAAGTCCCGGCAGACCAGCGTGAAGTGGTGCCGGTCGTCGAGGTGCCGGACCGCCCTGATCCGGTCCAGGCCGTCGCGGTTGCCCATCTGGCACCCCAGGGCGTAACACGAGTCCGTCGGGTAGGCGATCAGCCCGCCGCCGCGGACCAGGTCCACGATCTGCCCGATGGAACGGGCCTGCGGATTGTCCGGATGCACGTCGAAATACCTGGCCACCCGGGGCAGCCTAGTCGGTGCCCCGGGCCGCTTCGCGGTAGCGGGCGGGCTGCTGCCGGGTACGACGCCGGCTACCTGCCGGTGGAGGAGACCGCCGGGCGGGTGCGGGTACGCGGCCGCGGCGGCACGGTCCTGCAGCCCGGGGTGCGGTTGCTGGAGCGGTCGGCGGCGGTCAGCGGTCAGCGGTCGACCTACGGTACCGGCCGCAGGTCGTCGATCACCTCCTGGTAGCTGGCCGGCGTGACGCCGAAGGACCCCTGGTACGGGTAGTTCATCTCGACGACGAGGAACAGGTTGGTGGCGATCACGGCGCTGGACAGGGCGAGCAGGATCCGTCGTAGGACCCGGTCGTCGAGCCCGAAGAACAGGCACATGCCGAGGATGGCGGCGGTCGCGGCGAGCACCCCGATCCACATGACGCTCGACATCTGCCGGTCCTGTGCCGCGGACAGCGACTGCTGGTGCAGTTGCTGCGCCTGACCGATCCGGGCCACGGCCTCGAGGACGAAGGCGCGTTGGGCCTCGGTGGCCGGTTGCAGGGCGCCGACCGTTTCGGCGAGGGCGCCCAACTGGTCGGTGCTGGACCGGTCCGGCAACCCCTGCTGGCGGCTGGGCCACTTGTCGACGAGGTCCTGTTGGTAGCGCACGACCCCGTCGGCGACCTGGCGTTGCACGTCGGCGCCGAAGACCCGGCTGGCCGGCACCAGGGCAGTGACCGTGGCGGCCTCCTGGCGCACGGTGTGCTCGGCCTCGCTCAGGCGTTCCCACAGGGTCACCACGGACAGCCCGATGATGACCGCGTACGCCACGGCGACCACGGAGACGATAGCCCCGGTGACGGGGTTGTGCTGATCGAGTCGCCGGTGCGGCAGCGCCCGGTGGATCAGGACGTCCAGGGCCAGCACGACGGCCGGTAGGCCGACGATCAGGACCAGGCCGACCAGCCAGGCCGGCACGTCGCGGACCAGCCACAGCTCCACAGTCGCTCCCGGTGCCGGCTCGTGCGGTGGCGTGCCGCGGCGGTCGCCGCGCCAGTCCCCACGGTAGGTCGCCGCCGGCGGTGGGATGCCAGGAAAGCCGGAATCCAGGGCGTTAGCCGGTCCGCTCCCCAGATGTGAGGAACGCACCAGAAAAAGCGAATGTCTTGCTACGTTCGGCGGGATCGGTTTCGCCACCCCGCGATACGGCGACCCGCAGGTCGGGGTCGTCCGGAGGTCTCCATGCGTCTGCAGGTTTCCGAACTCCAACACCGGCCCGCCGTCACCGGCCGCGACGAGCTTGTCGGCGAGCGCGGGCGCTCGCATCCGCTGGGCGCCCACCCGGACACCGGCGGAGTCAACTTCGCCTTCTTCTCCGAGCATGCCACCGGCCTGCAGCTGCTGCTGTTCGAGCGGCACGACTCCGCGGAGCCGTACCAGACGATCACCCTGGACCCGGAGATCAACCGCAGCTTCGCGGTCTGGCACGTGTACGTGCGGGATCTGCGGGCCCCGGCGTTCTACGCGCTGCGGGTCTTCGGGCCGACCGGGCCGACCAGCGGGGCGCGCTTCGACGCGGACAAGCTCCTGGTCGACCCGTACGCCCGGGGGCTGAGCCGGACCCGGTGGGACCGGGCGGCGGCCTGCGTGCCGGGCGACAACGTGGCCCAGTCGCTGCGCTCGGTGGTCGTCGACGTCGACGTCGACGACTACGACTGGGAGGGCGACCGACCGCTCGGGCGTCCGCTGGAGGACCTGGTCATCTACGAGCTGCACGTGGGCGGGTTCACCCGCTCACCCACTTCGAAGGTGCAGCACCCGGGCACCTTTGCCGGGGTGGTCGAGCGGGTGGCGTACCTCAAGTCGCTCGGCGTCACCGCCGTCGAGCTGATGCCGGTCTGCGACTTCGACGAAAGCGCGGCCCGGGTGGTCGACGGCCGGCGGTTGACGAACTACTGGGGTTACAGCACGGCGGCGTTCTTCGCCCCGCACGCCGGGTACTGCGTCACCCCGCACGCCGGTGGGCACCTGCGCGAGTTCCGCGACATGGTCAAGGCGCTGCACGCCGCCGGCATCGAGGTGATCCTCGACGTGGTGTTCAACCACACCGACGAGGGCAACCAGCTCGGGCCGCTGTTCTCCTTCGCCGGCATCGACAACGCCAACTACTACTACCTCAACCCGGCCGACCCGAGGTTCTACTACGACTACTCGGGCTGCGGCAACACCCTGATGGCGAACCACCCGATCGTCACCAAGATGATCGTCGACTGCCTGGAATTCTGGGTACGGGAGATGCACGTCGACGGGTTCCGCTTCGACGAGGCCGCTGTGCTCACCCGTGGCGCGCACGGTGAGGTCCTGGACGAGCCGCCGGTGGTGTGGCAGATCGAGCTGTCCGACACCCTCGCCGACACCAAGATCATCGCTGAGGCGTGGGACGCGGCCGGCGCGTACGAGGTCGGTCGGTACCCCGGTTACCGCTGGGCGGAGTGGAACGGGACCTTCCGCGACACGATGCGCCGCTTCGTGCGCGGCGAGCCCGGCATCGTCGGCGACGTGGCCGCCCGGCTCGGCGGCAGCGCCGACCTCTATCAGCCCCGGGGCCACCGGCCGACGAACAGCGTCAACTTCGTCACCTGTCACGACGGGTTCACCCTCGCCGATCTGGTGTCGTACGACGGCAAGCACAACGAGGCCAACGGCGAGGACAACCGGGACGGCTCGGACGACAACCTGAGCTGGAACTGCGGCGCCGAGGGGGCCACCGACGACCCGGCGGTCCTGGTGCTGCGGGCCCGCCAGACCAGGAACCTCGCCACCCTGCTGATGCTCTCGCGCGGCGTGCCGATGATGCTGGCCGGCGACGAGGTCGGGCGCACCCAGCAGGGCAACAACAACGCCTACTGCCAGGACAACGAGATCGGCTGGCTGGACTGGACCCTGGTCGACGCCCACGCCGACCTGCTGCGGTTCTGGCGGATGCTGTTGGCGTTCCGGCGTTCGCACCGCACCCTGCGCCGGCCGGAGTTCTTCACCGGCACACCCGGCCCGGACGGGTCGCCGGACGTCGTCTGGCACGGCACCGCCCTGGCGGCACCCGACTGGGCGAACCCGCAGGGTCGGGCGCTGGCCTGCACCCTCGGCGGCGTCGGCGACGACCCCGATCTGCACGTGATGATGAACATGTACTGGGAGCCGCTGGAGTTCGAGCTGCCGGCGAACGACGGACGCCGCTGGGCGCAGGCGCTGGACACCGCGCTGCCCATCGGACAGGACATCCGCGACCCCGGGACCGAACCCGACGTGGACGCCGCGACCTACGCCGTGCAGGGGCGCAGCATCGTGGTCCTGATGTCCCGGCCCGCGCACTGACCCACCCCCGACGCACCCGCCCACCCACCACCTCGGAGGCACTGTGTCCAATACCGTGGACTTCACCTTTTCCGACCTCATCGCCGGCTACGTGACCGGCTACGACGCCGCCTCGGGCACCGTGGAGCTGAACACCTCCGACGGCCGGCAGTTCAGCGCCAAGCTCACCCCCACCACCACCGCCGAGATGCTGCGCAACCTCGGCGAGGCGTACACCGACGCCACCGCGCAGCTCGCCGGGATGCTCGAACCGGGGCGTTTCCTGCACGCGTACGGGGTCTTCTACCCCGCCGACGGGCCGGCCGGCACCGCGTTCGAGGCCAAGCACGTCCTGCTGTTCGGCAAGGGCCCCGACGACTTCCGGTTCGAGTCGCCGAGCTGGTGGGGTCAGCAGGTCCGCAAGCTGGCCGACTTCTACCTAGACGGCGAGTTCGGGCCCGGTTCCACGACGTTCGACTACCGCACCTACCGCACCGACCTGTCCATGGAGGGCGCCAAGACGTCCTCCGCCCGGCAGGAGACCGACACCATCTCCCGGCTCGTCTACGGGTTGGCCACGGCGTACCTGCTCAGCGGCCGGCAGCGGTACCGCGACGCGGCCGTGGCCGGCGCCAATTACATGATCGAGTACCTGTGCAGTGTGGACCGCGCCGAGCAGACCGCGTTCTGGTACCACGGGATCATCCAGTTGCCCGACGGCACCGAACGCAAGGTTTTGGCCTCCGACTCCGGCGACGACTTCGACGCCATCCCGTGCTACGAGCAGATCTACGCGCTGGCCGGGCTGACCCAGGTGTACCGGATCACCGGCGACCCGAAGCTGCGCGAGATCATCGACCTGACCCGCAACCTGTTCCACCGGTACTTCGAGGACCACGGCACGTTCCCGGACGGGACCCCGCGGCGCGGCTACTACTCGCACATCGACCCGGTCACCTTCAACCCGCTCAGCCCGTCACTCGACGACGGTGTGCGCAGCAACCGGGACCGGAAGAACTGGAACTCCGTCGGCGACCACATCCCCGCGTACCTGATCAATCTCTACCTGGCCACCGGGGAGCAGCAGTACGCCGACGAGCTCGAGGACCTGTGCGACACCATCGTCCGGTACATGCCGGACTACGACAACAGCCCGTTCGTCCAGGAGAAGTTCTTCGGTGACTGGACCCCGGACCGGGAGTACGGCCAGCAGCAGGACCGGGCCATCGTCGGACACAACCTCAAGATCGCCTGGAACCTGACCCGGGTGAACAACCTGCGCCCGCACGGCAACTGGGTGCAGCTCGCCGAGAAGATCGCCGAGGTCATGCCGACCGTCGGGGTCGACCCCCAGCGCGGCGGCTGGTACGACATGGTGGAACGGCACAAGGGGCCGGACCAGCGCTTCCACCGGGTGGTCTGGCACGACCGCAAGGCCTGGTGGCAGCAGGAGCAGGGGATTCTGGCGTACCAGATCCTCAACGCGGTGTTCGCCAAGCCGCTGTACGCCAAGTACGCCCGGGAGAGCGCCGCCTTCTACAACGCGTGGATGCTCGACCCGGCCGGCGGCGGCGTGTTCTTCAACGTGCTGGCCAACGGCAACCCGTTCATCCTGGGTGGCGAGCGCAGCAAGGGCTCGCACTCGATGGCGATGTACCACAGCGCGGAACTGGGCTACCTGGCCGCGGTCTACAGCAACCTGGAGACCCAGCAGCAGCCGCTGGACCTCTACTTCCACCCGCACCCGGGCGCGTTCGGCGGGGTCCTGCGGGTCTCGCCGGACCTGCTGCCGCCGGCCAGCGTACGGATCATGCAGGTCTGGGTCGACGGGCACGAGCACGCCGACTTCGACGCCCTCGCGATGACGGTCAACCTGCCACACAGCAGCCAGCCGCAGGCCGTCCGGGTACGGCTGGTCGCCGCGGCCACCGCGTTCAGCGCCGACACCCTGGACATCGTCGGGGCCACCGCGCGCATCTCGCTGGCCGGCTCGCTGGCCGCGCCCCGGCTGTCGGTGCTGCGCGAGCAGGTGGAGGCGGCCCTGGACGGCGGCTGCCACGCGATTACCCTGGAGACCGCCGACCTGGTGTACCTGGACCAGGAGGCGGTGCGCTACCTGGCGCTGACCAAGCAGCATCGCAGCTTCGCGCTGTCGGTGACCGGCGCCAAGGGTCAGGTGGCCGAGCTGCTGCACGACAGTGGCCTGGAGCAGGAACTCGTGCCGGCCGGTGATGCGGCATGAAGCTGGCCGGACACAAGATCGCGATCCTGATCGAGAGCGACTTCTACGAGCCCGAGATCGCGTACTACGGCTACCGGTTCCCGGAGGAGGGCGCCGAGGTGCACTTCCTGTCGCGGCTGTGGGGCCAGCAGTCGCTGACCTTCACCGGGCACGAGCACAAGAACCCGTTCGTCTGCGAGGCCAGCTTCGAGGACATGGACGACGAGACCCTGCGCGGCTACTCCGCGGTTATCGTGCCGTCGGCGTTCGTGGCCGATCGGCTGCGCTACAGCGCCGACCTGGCGGTGCTGCCGCCGGCGACCGACCTGATGCGCCGGGCCTTCGCCGAGCCGTCGATCGTCAAGGGGATCATCTGCCACGGGCTCTGGCTGATGTCCCGCACGCCGGAACTGGTACGGGGTCGGGAGCTGGTCTGCCATCCCAACCTCTACGGCGACGCGCTGAACATGGGGGTCCGCTACGTCGACTCCGATGTCGTGGTCGACGGGGACCTGGTCACCGCCCGCGGTGGCGCCCAGGCCGCCATGTTCGCCCGGACCATCATCGACCGGATCGCGGCCGGCGCGGCCGCCTCCATCCCCGAACTGGTGGGCGCCGGCGGTCACCGGGCCGGCCCCTGACCGTCGGCGAACATCGGGCCGCCCCCTGACCGTCGGCGGCCATCGAGCCGGCTCGCGTCCGTCATAGCGGCCCGACGGCCGGCCGTCGGGCCGCACCGGGCTCCTCGGCCGTCAGCCGCAGGCGGACAGGCCTTTGAGGACGCCGTTGCGGAACGCGCCGATCCGCTCGAAGGCGGTGACGTCGGTGCTCTGCGCGGCCCGGCCGAAGACGAGCAGGGTGGCCACCGCCTCGTCCAGGTCTCCGG
The DNA here is from genome assembly GCA_036386695.1 of Catenuloplanes sp. Lineage (GTDB taxonomy): Bacteria > Actinomycetota > Actinomycetes > Mycobacteriales > Micromonosporaceae > DASVVF01. The sequence goes on from DASVVF010000436.1 coordinate 16,036, forward strand.
CGGACAACCGCAGCGGGCTGTCGGCGTCGCGGTGCAGCAGGTCGAAGCCCCACGAGCCGGCCAGGCAGTCGATCGCCAGCTGGCCCTGCCGGCCCTGGGTGGGCTGCCCCCGGCGGTCCTGCGCGGCCTGCGCGAAGAGGTCGGCCAACAGCATGCCGATCGCGTTGTCCCCGATGCGACGGTGCAGCGTCGGACCCAACTGCCGGCCGTCGAAGGCGACGAAGTCACCGGGCGCGCAGTAGAACGCCGACCCCGCCGCGTCCCGCGGGTTCGTCGGACGCCCGGGGCACTGTGGTGGGCTCGCCGGGTCGAACGGCCGCACCGCCAGCTCCTCCCAAGCGCGGCCGCCGGCCAGCCGGGGAAAGACCCGGGCCCAGTACGCCTGCGCGTCCCCGGTCAGCGCGGTGAGGGCCTCGTTGTACGGCAGGTTTCCGCCGGTCGCCTGGTCCTCCGGGGAGAACGGCACCTCGGTCACCGGCAGGTTGTCCGGTCGGTAGGCGGCGCAGCGGGTGGCGCCCTGTTCGACGCCTTCCTGGAACGCCCGGATCCGGTCGAAGGCGTTCCCGTGGGCCTGCGGCGACAGCGCCGAGGTGCCCGGTTGGTCACGCAGCATCAGCATGCCGCCGAGGGTGCTGTCGAGCTGGTCGGGGTCGATCTTCCGGAAGCTGGTGCTGTTGCCGGCGATGACGTCGGCGACCCAGCTGCCGGCGAAGCAGTCGGCCTGCTGCTCCAACACGATCGTCGGTTGTTGGCCCTGGTCGAGCCGGTGCTGCACCGCGTGGCCGTACTCGTGGGCCATCACGACGGCGACCAGCAGCGGTCCGAAGTCGGCGTGCAGTTCCGGGATGAGCGCCTCGGCGTCCCAGGCGATGAAGTCGGTGACCGGGCAGTAGAACGCGTTGGGCTGGTACTGCCCGGCTTCCGGTCCGCAGGCCGGCGGGGGGTTGCCGCGGGTGTACGCGTGCAGCCCGCCCTGCACCGGCTTGAACGCGCGGCCGGAGGCCACCCGCGGGAACGTCGCCGACCAGTAACGCTCGACATCCTTCAACGCCCCGCGCACCAGCTGGTCCAGCTCCCGGGTGGACGGGGCGCTGCTGGCACGCCCCAGGCCGCCGCCGGGTGCCTCCGTGCCGGGCTGGGAGGATTCCGGTAGCCGCACGGCACAGCCGGCGCTGATCGTCAGGACGGCGGTGACGGCGGCCACCAGGCTTGCCAGGCGTGCGGTGGGCATGGCGGGTCAGCCCCTCCCTCTGGATCGGCGTTCTCGGCGGGCGTGCGGCGGCGTGCGGCGCAGGTCCGCGGCGGTTGCCCGTCCCCCCGGCGCCGGTGGCCACGCCCGTCCCGCGTCGATGCCCCGATCGTCACCGCCCAAACCTGCGCCGGCGGGTCCGGGCCCCGCCGGCGACCACGCGCTGTCGAGGGGGAGGTCAGCGGCCCGGCATCGCCCGAGCCCGCGTCGACGGCGTTGTTGCTCCCCAATTGCACCCTATATACTGCCCGGCTGCTCCCGGGGTCGACAAACGTTGCCGGCATGGGGCATGGCATGGCGCGGTTCGCAATCATGTGGGGGGCCACCATGGCCCTCATCGCCCCGACGACCGGGGCGCTGATCGCACCGACCCCCGCCCCCGCCGCCGTGCCCCGCGCCGCCGGCATGACGCCGTTCGCGACGACGACGACGGCGGCCGCCGCCACGATGACCACCGGGTACGCCGCCTTCGACCGCCAACGCGGCGTCTACACCGAGTGGCACCTGGGCAACAAGCGGTTCCGGTCGGCCTCGATCGTCAAGCTGCTGATCGCCCTGGACCTGGTGTGGTACCGCAACCCGGACCAGTTGCCGGTGGCGGACCGCCGGCGCCTCGCCGCGATGCTGCGCAGCAGCAACGACAGCGCCGCCAGCTACTTCTGGGTGCGCAACGGTGACCGGCAGATCGTGCAGCGGATGGCCGCCCGGCTCGGGCTGACCAACACCGTGCCGCCGCCACCGTCGCTGCGCGGCTGGTGGGGCTACACGGCGATGAGCGCCCGCGACACCATCCACATCTACCGGTTCATCCTCGAACGGGCGCGCAAGCCGATCCGCGACGCGATCATGTGGCAGTTGCACCACGCGACCGAGCGCGGCAGCGACGGCTTCTACCAGAACTTCGGGTTGATGACCTTCACGCCGCCGCGCTCGGTCAAGCAGGGCTGGTCGGGTTTCGGCGACAGCCCACCCCCCGGGGCCAACATCCCCGGGCTGAGCCTGTGGACGGAGGCGCTGCACACCACCGGCACCGTCGGCCCTGGTGACCGCTACGTCGCGGCCGTCTTCACCCTGCACCCGCGCGGGACGCCGGTCGGCGTCGCCCGGGACCGCACCACCCGGCTCACCCGCTCCCTGGGCTGACCCGCCCGCCGGCCTGACCCGCCCGGGGCGCGAAAGTCACCGTTCCCGGCGCTCGATCTTTCATCTATCATCCTCGTTTAGGCATCCTTGCGTGGTTCGCTGGGAGGCAAGGATGAGAGCCGTCTGGCGCAGCGCTGTGGGACCGCGTCGTGGAAACGGCCAGCACCAACGGAAGCAGAACCGTGGCACTGCTCTATCTCGGCGCCGGCCTCGCGGTGCTCGTCCCGGTGCTGCTCGTGCCGTTGCTCGCCGGGCGGCCCGCGAAGAACCTCGCCGGCAGTCACCTGGCCGCCCGGGCCCGGCTGGCGGTCGCCGCCCTGGTGGGGGCGACCGGGACGGCTACGGCGGCGGTCCTGGTGCTGCTCGCGTCGGCGGCGGCGGTCGTCACCGTCTGCTGGCCGCTCGGCGAGGCACTGTCCCGGTGGGAGCGGGCGATTGACTGGCCAGTGTGGCGGTATGTGGGCAATCATCGGAACCCGCGGTGGGAGCGGATGAACGCGGCGCTCACGCTGCTGGGTGACCGACCCTGGCTGATGGCGGTCTCCATGGTGGCCGCGGTGGTCTTCGGGGCGCTCTGGCGGCGTCGATGGTGGATCCCGGTGGTCTCGCTGGCCGGCGGCTTCCTGGTGGAGCAGTACACCCAGCACATTCTGAAACTGGTCGTCGACCGGGGGCACCCGCCGACCGACCTGGGCACGTACCCGTCGGGTGGGGTCGCCCGGGTGCTGGTCACCTTCGGGCTCATCGCCCTGCTCGCGGCGCTGACCTGGCCGATTCCGGCGCGCGGCCGGGTGGCGCTGGGCACGGCGGTGGCCACGGCGGCGTCGATCGAGGGATACACCCGCCTCTACCTGCAGAAGCACTGGCTGACCGACATCGTCGGCGGGCTGGTGTTCGGCGCCCTGCTCTGCGCGGGTTGCCTGCTCAGCCTGTACGTCCTGAGCGGACGGTGCGCCGGCCGCCCGATCGCCGGGCCGACGCGGTGAGGACGGCGATGACCACATTGCTCGTCGCGTCCGCCGGCGGTCACCTGACCGAGCTGCACCACCTCGTCTCCCGCATCGACGTCGGACAGCGGTGCTGGGTCACCTTCGACACGCCGCAGACCCGGTCGTTGCTGCACGGCGAGGACGTCGTCCATGTGCCCTTCTCCACCAGCCGCGACGTCGTCGGCGTCGTGCGCGACTTCGTGGCGGCCAACCGGATGTTCCGCCGCCGACGGTTCCGCGCGGTGATCAGCACCGGCGCCGGGGTGGCGATGGGGTTCTTCGTGCCGGCGGTGGCCGCCGGGATCGACTGCTACTACATCGAGAGCGCCACCCGCACCGCCGGGCCGTCGCTCACCGGTCGCCTGGTCGCCCGGCTGCCGCGTACCCATCTCTACACCCAGTACGCGCGCTGGGCCGACCACCACTGGCGCTACGGCGGCTCCATTTTCGACGCCTTCGCCGCGGAACGCGCCCAGCGTTCCGGACCGATCCGCAAGGTCGTGGTGACCCTGGGCACCCAGCGCAGGTACCAGTTCCCCCGGCTGCTGCGGCGACTGGTGGAGATCCTGCCGCCTTCGGTGGAGGTGCTCTGGCAGGCCGGTGCCACCCGCATCGAGAACATGCCCGCCCAGGCCCGCCACGAGGTGCCCAGCCACGAGATGGGGCGGGCCATGCGGGAGGCCGATGTGGTCATCTCCCACGCCGGGGCGGGTTCCGCGCTGTCGGCGATGCGGGCCGAACGGCGTCCGATCTGCGTGCCGCGGCGGGCCCGCTACGGCGAACACGTCGACGACCACCAGGTCCAGATGGCCCAGGAGCTGGACAGCCGAAACCTGGTGTTCGCCCGGGAAGCCGACCTGATCACCCTCGACGACCTGGAACTGGCCGCGTCGTGGGCGGTCCGCGCCAGCCCGGCCGTGGCACCTTTCCGGCTGGTCACACCGTGAACACCACAACCGGCCGTGGCACCTTTTCGGCTGGTCACACCGTGAACACCACAACCCCGCCGGGCGCGATGCCGCCGGGCGCGCCACCGCCGGGAGGTCACGTGTCACGCTCGGCCCGACTCCGCACCCCGCACCCGCGCGGGCCGCTGGTCGTGGTGGCCGTCGCCGCGCTGGTGGCCACCCTCGCGGCCGCGCCGGCCAACGCCGCCGGGTACGTTGCGCCCGGTGCGCCGGCGACCCTGGTGTCGGCCAACCCCGTCGACCACATCCCGCACGCGCAGAACGGCGACGTGCGCGCCTACGCCCAGATCGGCACCACCGTGTACGTGGGCGGCTCATTCACCTCCGTCCGCAACGCCACCGACGGCTGGGGCCCGCGCGGTTACCTCTTCGCGTACGACCAGAGCACCGGGGTGATCAGAACCGCCTTCGCCCCCCGGCTGGACGGCACGGTGCACGCCCTGGCGGTCAGCCCGGACGGCAAGCTCATCGTCGGCGGGGCCTTCCGCACCGTCAACGGCGTGAGCCGGCTGAACCTCGTCGAAGTGGACCCGGTCACCGGGGCGACCGTGGCCGGCTGGCAGGGTCGCGGCGACGGCGGCATCGTCCGCCGCCTGATCACCCACGACAACCGGCTCTACGTCGGTGGCGCGTTCCACTGGATCAACGGAACGCGGCACTCCCTGCTGGCCCGGCTCGACGCCACCACCGGCGCCATCGACCCCGGCTTCCAGATCGACGCCAGCGTGCCCCGGGCCAGCAGCGAACTGGTGTGGGGGCTGGCCCTGTCGCCGGACGGCGGCACGCTGGTCGCGACCGGCAACTTCACCCAGGTGAACGGGCTGGCCCGCAACCAGGTCGTCATGGTCGACGTGTCCGGCGCACCGACGGTGGCGCCGTGGAACACCGACCGGTTCGAGGCGCCGTGCAACCTGGCCAAGTTCCCGTTCTACGCCCGCGACGTCGACTTCTCCGACGACGGCGGCTACTTCGTCATCGCGGCCGACGGCGGCCTCGGCGCCGGCTACTGCGACGCGATCAGCCGGTGGGAGACCGCCGCGCGCGGCACCAACGTCGCGGCCACCTGGGTGAACTTCACCGGCAACGACTCGGTCACCGCGCTGGAGGTCGCCGACGGCGCCGTCTACGTCGGCGGGCACTTCCGCTGGCTGAACAACACCAACGGCGACGACGCCCCGGGACCCGGGGCGGTGGACCGGTACGGCCTCGCCGCGCTGAACCCCAGCAACGGCATGCCGTTGGCGTGGAACCCGACCCGGTCCGGCGGTGGCAACCTGCCGGCCGGAGCGGTGAGCGCCGGCCCCATCGTCTGGGAACTGTGGCGCGGCGACGCCGGCCTGTACGTCGGCCAGGACTCCGACGGTCTGGCCCGCGAGTACCACGGCCGGATGGCCCTGCTGCCGCTCGCCGGCGGCCGCGTGGTGCCGGCGACGAACGCCCCGCAGGGCACCCCCGGCTACCTGTACCTGGGCGCCGGTGACGGCCGGCTGACCCGGGTGCCCTTCGACGGCGGTGTCCCGGGCGCACCGAGCGACACCAGCCAACCGCACCTGACCTCGGTCCGGGCGGCGTTCGTGGTGTCGAACCGGCTCTACTGGGCCAGGGCGGACCCGACCGCGCCGAGCGGCGGCCTGCTGCAGGCATCGATCTTCAGCGCCGGCACGGCCGGGGCGCCGTGGGTGGGCAGCGGGTTCAACTCCTGGTTCGCCGCCGCCACCATGACCGGCGCCTTCTTCCTCAACGGCCGGATGTACCACACGGTGGCCGGCGACGACACCCTGTACTACCGCTATCTCGAACCCGACGGGTCCGTGGTCGGGTGCACCGCGTTCCCGGTGCCGACCCGCGGCCTGCCGTGGGGACAGGCCCGGGGCCTGACCTGGGTTGCCGGGCGGCTCCTCTACGGCTCGGTCGACGGCGCCCTGCGCTCGGTGCCGTTCGACCAGAGCGCGGCCGGCGGGTTGGCCGTCGACGGCGCCTCGGCGGTCGTCGTGGCCGCTCCGCGCGCCGCGGCGACCTGGTCCAGCCCCACGCTGTTCTACGCCACATCGTGACCGCGCCCGGTGCGGGCGCGGGCGGAAAGGTCGGTCCATGGACGTGACGGATGCCGTCGCCGGCGGTCGGCAACGCGCCGTCGGCCTGCCCGAACTCCTGCGGGTGCCGACCCGTCGGTGGCCCATCGTGCTGGCCGTGACGGTGCTGTTCACGCTCGCCGGCGCCGGTTACCTGCTACTCGTTCCGGCGCGGTACACCGCCACCTGCGTGGTGGTGGTCCGCCCGGTGGTGATCGACCCCTTCACCTATCCCTCCGGTGGCGCGGACCGGGCGGTCAACATGGCCGCCGAGAACGGCGTGGCCACCAGCAACGAGGTCATCGACCAGACGGCGGCGGCCACCGGGCGACCGCCCGACGACGTCCGCGACCGGCTGGAGATCGAGACCCCGGTCGGTGGACAGATTCTGCGGTTCGCCTTCGTCGGTGCCAGCGGGCGCGAGGCGGTCGCCGGCGCCAACGCCGCGGCGGCGACGTACCTGAAGGTGCGGGCGGCAGGCTACGAGAACCAACGCGCCGCCCTGCTGAAGTCCTATGACGCCAGCATCACGTCGATCACCGCGCAGCGGAAGGCGGCTCAGAAAGGCCTGCCCCGCACCCTCGACCAGAACACCGCAGCACCCGGTGTCCAGGCCGTCCTGGACCAGCTGCGCGGATGGAACGAGCAACTCGCCCAGCTCGCCCAGCAGCGGGTCAAGGTCGTCTCGGCGGACCTCAGCCCGGGGGCGGTCACCGCGGCGGCCCGGGCGCCGGTGCCGTCCAGTCACGACGCGGGCGCGCTGTACCTGCTCGCCGCGGTGCTTGGCGGCATCCTGGCCGGTGGGCTGGTGGCGTACGCCCGGGAGGCCTTCGACCGGCGGATCCGGTCCGTCGCCCAGGCCGGTGAGGTGGCCGGCCTGCCGGTGCTCGGGGTGGTCCGCACGCCGCGCCGCCGGGGTGCGCCGGCGGCTGACGGCGACTACCGGTACGTGGCACTGGCGGCCGCCGGATGGCTCGACGGGACGTCGGCCGGGCCGCTGGTCGTGCTGTCCAGCCGCGCCGACGAGGGCCGCAGCCGGGTGGCCGCCGGGCTGTCCGTGGCGTTGGCCGAAACCGGCCGCGACGTGTACCTGGGCGGGCCGGCCGGCAGCCTGGACGAGCTGCGCGAGGTGCTCAGCGCGGCCCAGCGGCGTCGACCGGCACCCGCCAGGGTGGCGGCCCCGCTCGGCGAGGGCGTGTTCGTCCCGCAGCAGCGCCTCCTGGTCAACCAGGAGCCGGACGGCGCCGTGTCCGGCGACGCCATCCAGGAGATCATCGGGTTGACCTTCTCCACGGTGGTGGACACCGCCACCGAACGCGACCACCGCGCCGCCCACGGGCCACCCGGACCCGACGGCTACCGGTACGGAGACGATCCCTGGTCGGCCGCTGAGCCGACCGGGTTTCCCGGTGACGGGGTCGGGCCGGTGCCCGAGCGGCCGGCGGCCGGCACCGTACGGCTGGGGCGCTTCGAGCGGCCGCCGCCCCGTACCCTGGTCGTCATCGACGCACCGCCGGCCGAGACCGATGAGCGCGGCGTCGCGGCGGCGCGGTCCGGCACCGCCGTGCTGGTCGTGGCCCTGGACCGGTCGCGCACCGCGGAGCTCGCCCGGCTGGCCGACCGCCTCCGCGCCGCCGGTGTGCGGGCCATCGGCCTGGTCGTCACCGGTGGCCGCAGTGGCTGACCCGCCCGGGTCGCGGCACTGCGTGGCTCCGGCGGTGGACCCGGCGCGGTACCCGGCGGTGAGCGTGGTGGTGGCCACCCGCGACCGCCCCGGCCTGTTGGAGCGGGCCGTGCGGCACGTGCTGGACCAGGACTACCCCGGCCCGGTGCAGTGCGTCGTGGTGTTCGACCAGGTGCCGGCGCGCCGGCTCGACGTGGCGCCGGCACCGGACCGGGAGTTGCTCCTGGTGACCAACACCCGCCGCCCCGGCCTGCCCGGCGGCCGCAACAGCGGGGTGGCCGCGGCCAGCGGCGCGCTGCTGGCGTTCTGCGACGACGACGACGTGTGGTTGCCGACGAAGCTGCGCCGCCAGGTCGAGGTGCTGACCGCCCAGCCGAGGGTCGGGGCGGTGAGCTGCGGCATCCGCCTGCACGGGCCCGGTATCGACCGGGAGCGCCGGCTGAACCGGGCCCGGGTGACCCTGGCCGAGCTGCTCACCGACCGGGTCATGGAGGTGCACTCCAGCACGGTCATGGTGCGTCGGTCCACCTGGCTGGCCGCCGGGCCGGTCGACGAGGACATCCCCGGCGGGTACAGCGAGGACTACGAGTGGCTGCTGCGGGTGGCCGCGCACACCCCCATCGCCCTCGTACCCGAGGTCCTGGTGGTGGTCGACTGGCACGGCGGCTCCTTCTACTTCGGACGGTGGGCGACGATCGCCGAGGCGCAACGGTATCTGCTTGCCAAACACCCGGAGCTGACCCGCAGCCGCGCGGGCCTGGCGCGCATCCGTGGCCAGATCGCCTTCGCCCTGGCCGCCGGGCACCGGCGCCGGGAGGCCGTCCGGGAACTCGCCGCGGTGCTGCGCCTGAACCCGCGCGAGAAGCGGGTCCTGGCCACCCTGCCGGTCATCCTGGGCCTGCTGTCCGGGGAGCGGGTCCTGCGGATCGCACAGCGGCGGGGACGGGGTGTCTGACACCGCGCTGAGCGTCAGCCGGTCCCGGGCCGACCCGCCGGCCACCGGCCGGGCCGTCCTGCCGGTCTGGCCGCTGGTCCTGCTCTTCGCGCTGATGCCGCTCTGGTGGGCCCTCGGCGCACTGCATCTGGGCTGGCCGCTGTTCGGCCTGGTGCTCGCGGCGCTGCTGCTGGTGCGCGGCGGGATCGCCTGGCCCGCCGGTACGGCCTGCTGGCTGGTGCTGCTGGGGCTGGTCACCGTCAGCGCGACGAGGATCGACCGGCTGACCGGCGTGCTCACCTTCGGGCTCCGGCTGGGCTATCTGTTCACCGCCCTCACGGTCCTGCTCTACGTGTACAACCTGGCCCGGGACCGGGCACCCTGGTCCCGGATCTTCCGACCGCTGTGCCTGTTCTGGCTCGCCATGGTGGCACTGGGCTGGCTGGGCGTGCTCGCGCCCACGTTCAGCGCGGCCAGCCCGGTCCAGCTGCTGATGCCGCCGGGGGTCGCCGGCGAACGGTTCATCGTCGACCTCACCCACCTCGACGCCACCGAGTTCAATCCGCAGAGCCGCTCGCCGATCTACCGGCCGGCGGCGCCGTACCCGTACACGAACAACTGGGGGACCGCGTACTCGCTGCTCGTGCCGTGCGTCGTGGCCTACCTGACCTCGGTGCGGCGTGGCCCGCTGCGCGCAGTCCTGCTGGTGTCGCTGCCGCTGTCGGTGGTGCCGGCGTTCCTGACCCTGAACCGGGGGATGTTCATCGGCCTGGGTGTCGGTCTGGGGTATCTCGCGGCCCGGGCGATCGCCCGGGGGCGCCCGCGGCTGCTCGTGCCGGTCATGGCGCTGGTCGGGGTGGGCTGGCTGATCAGCCTGGTCATCCCGGTGGGGCGGCTGATCACGGCCCGGATCACCAACACGGACGCGACGTACGACCGGCTCGACCTCTACGCCCAGACGGCGGCCGAGGTGCTGCGCTCCCCCCTGCTCGGGTACGGGGTGCCCACCATAGTGGACACCACGCACGCCGCTGAACCGCTCGGCACCCAGGGGATGGTCTGGCAACTGGTCTACAGCCACGGCATCCCGGCATTGCTCTGCTTCTACCTGCTGCTGCTCGTCGTCGCCCGCCGGCTGGCCGCGGCGGTGTCGCCCACCGGCCAGTGGCTCGGCACGGTCCCGGTCATCGCCCTGGCGGTGACCCCGTTCTACTCGTACGTCGATCTCAACCTGTCCGTGATCGCCTTCGCGCTGGGGCTGGGTTTGGCGGCGGTGGACGGCCCGGTGAACCGGGACCCGGCCCCGGCCACCGGCGGTGCCGGACGATGACGGCCACCCGTGACCGCCCGGTCGGCGGCTCCCCGGCGCCGCGCAGCGGCGCCCGCGGCGGCCTGGTCGGCGTGGCCGGCGCGATCGTCAGCGCGGCCGCCGGGTTCGTCCTCACGATGGTCATCGTCCGGTCGTTCGGGCCGACCGGGTCCGGGGCCGTCTTCACCGCCATCGGTCTGGTATCCATCGTGAGCGCGGTGTGCTGCCTCGGCGCCGACACCGGCCTGGTCCGCGCCCTGTCCCGCACGCTGCCGCACCCCGCCGACCCCACCATGCCCCCGGACGCGCCGGGGGATGCCGCGCGGGTGCTGGTGGTGGCGGTGGTGCCGGCCATGGTGGTCGCCGTGTCGGTGGCGGCGGTCGGTGTCGCGACCGCCGGCGCGCTCGCGCCGCTGCTGCTCGACCGTGCCGACGCCGACGGCCGGGCCCTGCTGCGGCTGGCCTACGCCGGGGTGCCGTTGACCGTCGCGGTGACGCTGGTACTGGCGGCGCTGCGGGCCGCGCGGCCGATCGGCTGGTACGTCGCGGTTCAGGCGGTGCTGCTGGGCGGCGGCCGACCCGTGCTGGTCGCCGTCGCGGTGGCCGCCGGGGGTCACGTGCTGCTCGGCTTCGGCGGCTGGCTGCTGCCCGGCGTCGCGGCGGCGGCCGTCGCCCTGGCCCTGCTGGTCCGCCCGCTCCGGCTCGTCTCCGGTGCGCCGCTACGGCCGTTGCCCGAGCAGTGGCGCACCTTCTGGGGCTTCGCGCTGCCCCGGGCCGTGTCCGCTGCGATCGACGCCAGCGGCATGTGGATCGGCGTCCTGCTCACCTCCGCGCTGGCGGGCCCGGCGCAGGCCGGGGTGTTCGCCGCGGTCGGTCGGTACGTGCTCGCCGGGCTGCTGGTGATGCACGGCCTGCGGGTGGCGATCGCCCCCCAACTGTCCCGGCTGTTCGCCCAGCGGCGAGCGGCCGACGCCGTGCTGCTGTACCGCCGGACCACCGGCTGGATCGTGCTGCTGTCCTGGCCGGGATACCTGCTGCTGGCCGTGTTCGGGCCCGGATTCCTGCGGCTGTTCGGCGACCCGTTCCGGGCCGGCGCGACCCCGATGGCGGTGCTGGCCACCGCCATGCTGGTCAACGTCGGTGTCGGCCTCGTCCAGACGCTGCTGCTGATGGGCGGCGACAGCCGGGGACACCTGCTGGCGACGGTCGCCGGGCTGGCCGTCAACGTCACGGCGTGCCTGCTGCTCATCCCCCGGCACGGCGCGCTCGGCGCGGCGATCGCCTGGGCGTTCGGCATCGTCGTGGAGAACGCGCTGGCCACCGTGGTGGCCCGGCGCAAACTGGCCCAGCCACTGGGTGGCGGGGGGCTGGTCCGCGTCGCCCTTGCGGTCGCCGCCGGCACCGGCGTCGCGTGTGCGGTCGGGGTGGCGGTCGCCGGCCGTGGCCTGCCCGGCCTGGGCGTCGCCTGGGGCGTCGGGGCGGTGGGCGGCGCGGCGCTGCTCGCCAACCGCCGGGTGCGGGCCACGCTCGGGGACCTGCGACACCTGCTCCGTGCCGGAACCGCCCCGGCGGCGGTGCCCCGGTGAGCGCCCCGGCGGCGGTGTCCCGGTGAGCGCCCGGGACCGGCTCAACCGCGCCGCGCCGCCCCAGGTCCGCGCCGGCCTGCGCGATCTGCTGGTGCGCTACGGCGAGCTGACCAGCCACCGGCGCCCGCTGCCCGACTTCCTGATCATCGGGACGAAGCGGGGCGGCACCACGTCGCTGTGGCGCTACCTGATCGCTCATCCGCTCGTTCCCCGGCTGTTCCCCGCCTGGAACACCAAGACGTCGCACTACTTCGAGGAGAACTGGGGCCGGTCGCCGGCGTGGTACCGATCGCATTTCCCCACCTCGCGGCAGCGCGCGGCGCTGGAACGCCGCCACGGCGGGCCATGCCGGGCGGGTGAGGCCGCGCCGCTGTATCTGTTCCACCCGCTGGTCGCCGCCCGGGTCGCCGGGCTGATGCCCCGGGTCCGGATCATCGTCCTGCTGCGCGACCCCGTGCGGCGGGCGTACTCGCACTGGAAGGAGCGACGCACCGAAGGCACCGAGCCGCTGGACTTCGCCGCCGCGCTGGCCAGCGAACCGGACCGGACGGCGGGGGAGCGGGACCGGTTGATCGCCGACCCGACGTACGTCAGCCGGCCGTTCGACTGGTACAGCTACCGGGCCCGGGGCCGGTACCTGGAACAGCTCGAACCGTGGCTGCACCGGTTCGAGCGGGACAGGATGCTGATCCTGCCCAGTGAGGACCTCTACCGTGACCCGGCCGGCACCTACCGCCGCGTGTTGGACTTCCTGGAGCTGCCACCGTTCGCGCTGCCCCGCTACGACGTCTTCAACGACCGACCCGGTGCCGGCCTGGACGAAGCGGTGCGGGCCGAACTCACCGCCTACTACCGCCCGCACAACGCCGCGTTGGCCGAGCGGCTCGGGCGCAGCTTTCCCTGGCCCTGAACCGCCCGGCGCCGGGCCGGGACGGGCCCCGCCCGTTGGCCCCGTCCGTTGGCCCCACCCGTTGGCCCCGCCCGCCGGTGCCGGCCGGCGTGGCGGCGTTGGCCGGGTGGCTCAACCCGATATCGGCGGTGGTCCGGGTTCGGCGAGGTCCAACCGTTCGGCCAGCAGGTGCAGCAGCGCCGGGTGCAGCCGGGGGTTCCAGCCGCCACCACCGGCGGCCAGCTCGTGGGTGCGCAGCCACAGCTCGACGAGGTAGCCGTCGCCGACGAACCGGCGCTGTGCGACGTCGAGGCGCAGGTCGCCGCCATGCCGGTGCAGGACGGCGTCCATCGCCGCGCACGCGGCGGCGGCCGGCAGCCGACGGGTCGACAACGCGGTCTGGAACGCCTGGTGCGCGAGGTCGAACCCGATCGGCACCCCCGGTGCCGAGTTCTCCCAGTCCCAGGCCAGCAGCCGCCGCCCGTGCCGGGCCAGGTTCCACGGGACCCAGTCACCGTGCCAGTCACCGAACTCCAGCAGCAGTCCGCCGTCGCGTACCGCCAGGGCGTCGATCGCGGCGCGGATAGCGGGGTGCGTACCGGCCGCCCGGGCCCGCAACCCGGCCAGGAACGGCGATCCGCGCACCGGGCGGGGCGGCGCCGGGGGACCGCCCCGGCGGGCGACGGCGAGCAGGGCTGCCGGTCGTGGGCGGTCCGGACGACGGATCCGGCGCACCGAGCGGGGCATCGGCTCGATGACGGCGACCTCCCGGTCGTGCCACCGGGTGACGCAGATCAGCGGTAACCCGTCCGGGTAGTCGCCGCCGTGGGGCAACCGGCGCAGGGTGGCGGCCTCGGAGCGCACCATCCGACGGGTGGCGTCGTTCCATCCGATCTTCGCGTACCCCCGGGGTGTGCCGGCGTCGTCGAACAGCTGCAACGTCGGCTTGTGGTGCGGGTCCGGTGGCCGGATGCCGATGGCGGCGTGCAGCCGGTCGTGGCCGAGCACCGCCGACAGGTGGTCGGCCAGCAGCATCTCGCGTTCGGGCACCCCGCCGGGCGCGGACACCGACAGCACCGGAGCCCGCAGGAGGTCCAGCAGGCCGAGCCCGGCCAGCGCCCCGATGACCGCCCGGGAGGCCCGCACCTTCGGCGGCCGCAGCGCGTTGTAGGCCAGCACCGACGCCGCCGTCACCCGGCGCGACACCAACGGCAGCAGGAACCGCGCCCGGTCCAGGGACGGGATCACCGCGTAGCGGACCACCGGCGGACCCCCGCCGACCGGTGCGGCCGTGCGATCGGCCGCGGCCGCTTCGCGGTCGGCCGGTGCGGCCCCGCGGTGGGCCGGTGCGGCCCCGCGGTGGGCCGGTGCGGCCCGCAGCCGCAGTCGGGGGTCGGGGAAGACCGCCCGGGTCACCCAGCCCAGACCGTCCGGCCGGGCCCGCGGATCGTCCCCGGGGTACGCCGGGTCGGCGACGCCCCGGGGT
>DASVVF010000437.1:0-2297 GCA_036386695.1 Catenuloplanes sp.
CAGGGTCCGGCGGCGGCCGGGTGGGTCGAGGACCAGCGGTGGACTTTGGCTCGGGTCTGCACGCTGATCGGCCGGATGTTCCACGTCTCGGTCAGCGTCACCACCGCGTGGGAGCTGTTGCGCCGGGCCGGGTTCACCCCGCAGCAACCCATCGTCCGGGCCGCGCAGCGCAACGAACACGCCATCGAGCACTGGCGGCGGTATCAATGGCCAGCGGTAAAAGGGTCGCACGCAGGCTGGGCGCGTGGATCTGCTTCGCCGACGAGTCCGGCATCACGCTGAGACCAGCCAGGGCCCGCACCTGGGCCCCGCGGGGTAAGACCCCGATCGTGACGGTCGCCGGGCGCGGCGGCCGCAAACTGTCGGTCGCCGGGATCACCGCCTACCGGGCGGGACAGCGCAGCCGGCTGTTGTATCGGGTGATGATCCACAGGGGACGTAACGGTGAGCCAAAGGGCTTCGGTGAAGACCACTTCGCTGCCATGCTCGACAACACTCTCCAGCAGTTGGGTGGACCGATCGTGCTCGTCTGGGACGGTCTGCCCGCGCACAAATCCGCCAAGATGCGCGCGCTGATCGCCGCCCGGCCATGGCTACGCGTCTACCAACTTCCCGGCTACGCCCCGGAGCTGAACCCGACGGAGAACATCTGGTCGAGCATGAAACGCGGCATGGCCAACCTCGCCGCCGGCACCATCGACGACCTGCACCGCATCACCCGCAACCGACTCAAACGTATGCAGTACCGGCCCGCCCTCGCTGACGGGTTCCTCGCCGCCACGGGCCTCGCCCCACCATGAACACCATCCCGGACCCCAACTCCGAAAGGTCAGTAACGTGTCCTGCCAGGCCGGTGCCGGGGTGATGCCGCCCCAGTCGCCCTGCGGGCCGGCGCTGATGCCGTCGCGGGTCACGTACTCGAAGCCGTCGCCGGCTGCGTCGTTGCCGCAGAGGCACTGCACCTCACCATACGGGTATTCGGGTTCGCCGGGCCGGCGAGGCGTGAGGGTGTGGTCGATCCTCTCGGCGTACAGCTCGTAGGTCTCGTGAGCGCGGTTGCCCTGGGGGCGGGTCGACCTCAGTCACCTCGCCGGTCATGCCGGCGGCTTCGAACGTTTCGCCGTCGCCGGTGTCCAGTCGGTGGCCGCGGGAAACCAGCGCTCCAGCTCCGCCGGCACGCTGACCGCCCGCCACACGCGCTCGGCCGAGGAGGCGAGAGAGGTCGCCGGGATGCGTTCGTCAGCCCGCGGCTCGTTCACGTCGTCCCCCATCACACCGACGAGCACCCGTGATGAACACACGGCGTCGACGACTCGGCGGACACGGCCAGTCAGCCTACCGCCCTCCACTAGGGACACCGACGCCGCCTGACGACCGTTCCAGTGACGTTGAGGTCGCTTCATCGGTGCCGTCCTCGGCGTGCCCCCCAGCACCGGCAAATGTGTGCGACGATCTCCGCTGCCGACTCTAATGTGAAGGATGGATTCTGTGCAGGTACCCACCACCCTCCAGCGGTTGATGACGACGACAAGTGCCGCCGTCGTACTGGCGGCGAGCCTCGCTGCCGCCGGCGCCGCCCCCGCCCAAGCCGCTCCCGCTCGAGTTCCCGCCGCCGAGCCCGGCGGCGTGGCCGTCGACAGCTACCCGTCGGACGCAGCCGCCCTGGCCAAGGAGGCCGCCGCCAAGGAGACCGAGGCACCGAGCTTGGCGTCGTCCGCGGCGGCCGCACCCCCTGCCAGCAAGACCTTGGCGATCCTCGTGCAGGCACAGGAACGGGACTACTGGTGCGCACCCGCCGCCGGACGCGCGGCGTTGTCGGCACTCAGGGCGAACCCGCCGTCGCAGGCCACGCTCGCCGCAGCCATGAATACCACTGCGGCGCAGCTCACCCTGCCCCGGAACATTCCGCCGGCGCTGAACTCCTACCAGTCACGCAACGCCTACGTCCGATCGACGGGGATGTCGCTGGCCGACTACCGCACGTACGTGCGCAACGGGCTGGTGAACTACTCGGCGCCCTCGATCCCCTCCGTGCAGATGGCCAATCTGCCCTGGTACCGCGGCAGCGGCATCTCGGGCGGCCACGCGGTGACCATCTACGGGTACGCGACGGCCACCAAGCAGTGGAATGTCTCGGTGTACGACCCGTTCGACGGCATCCGGCACACCGGCGTCGCGTCCGGCACGATGTACGATGCGGGCTTCAACAACCACGAGCTGGTCTGGTAGGAAATCCACGCATGCGAACTGCCCACAGGATCATGAGCACCCTGCTGGCGTTGGCGTGCGCATCCTGC
>DASVVF010000438.1:0-15041 GCA_036386695.1 Catenuloplanes sp.
CCGGCGTACACCTGGCCATGGAACACCTGGTCGCCTCCAACCGGGCGGTGAGCGGCCGCTCCGCCGGCACCCCTGGCGACCAGCCCGGCTCGGCGACGCCTGGCACCGCCCCGCGACCCGGGCCGGTCATCGACGCCGCCGGCAAGCACGTGGTGATCATCGGTGGTGGCGACACCGCCGCCGACTGCCTCGGGGTGACCCACCGGCAGGGAGCGGCCGGCGTCATCCAGCTCGACCTCTACCCGGAGCCGCCGCACGACCGGGACGACGAACGCGACCCGTGGCCGACCTGGCCGTGGTTGCTGCGCAACTACCCGGCCCACGAGGAGGGCGGCGAGCGGGTCTTCGCTGTCGGCGTGCAGGAGTTCGTCGACGACGGCGCCGGCAACGTCCAATCCGTACGGATCGCCGAGGTCACCGTGACCAAGAGCGAAGGCCGCCGCGTCCTGACCGTGAAGCCGGGCTCCGAGCGGCTGTTGCCGGCCGACCTGGTCCTGCTGGCGATCGGCTTCGAGGGTACGGAGGGCCAGCCGCTGCTGGAGCAGTTCGGGGTCACCCGCAACCGCCGTGGTGCCGTCGACGCCCGCCCGGACTGGCAGACCGAGGCCGACGGGGTGTTCGTCGCCGGTGACATGCACCGCGGGGCCTCGCTGATCGTGTGGGCCATCGCCGAGGGACGGGCGGCGGCGGCCGCGATCCACTCGTACCTGGGTGGTGCCGGGGACCTGCCCGCTCCGGTCACCTCGTCCGCCCAGCCCCTCGCCGTCCGCTGACCCGCTCCGCCAGCCCTTCGCCGTCCGCCGATCCGCTCCCGGGCGGCTTGCGGCCCGCTCATGATCGCCGACTGCGGCGTTCTACCGTCGTCCCAGCGACGGTAATCTTCCGCGGTCGACGATCATGACGGCCGCCAACCCGCTGCTGTCAGCGCCGCCCGCACCTGGGCGATCACCTCGTCCGGATGTTCCCGGACCAACCAGGCGGGAAAGCGCAACACCCGGTCCCCGCTGATCCACACGTCGTTCTGGCGTTTCATGTCGGCCCACTGCGCCCGCACATCGAGGTGCTGCGCGCCGTCGATCTCCACGTGCACCCCCCAGGGCCGGTAGTAGACGTCCAGGTAGCGCGTCCGGCCGGAACCGTCGACCCGGCGGTGCTGGCGGGACGGTTCCGGCAGGCCGGCGCGCCGGCTGGCCCGCAGGTACCGCAGTTCCGGCAAAGAGGCCGAACCCTCCCGGGCGTCGTTCGCGGCGGCCAGGATCAGGCTGCGTCGGGGCAGCCGGTGGACCCGGTACACCACCTCGTGGATATCGTCTCCACCGACCAGCCGCTGCTGGAAGCCGCTGGCGATGATCGCCCGGGCCTGGTCGTCGGAGCCGGCCCAGCGCGCGGCATCGACCAACGAGCGGGCGTTCGTGGTGTGCGGGGGTGCGCCGACGCGGTTGACGTCCCGCTGCCACCGCCCGGCCCGCACCCGGTGGCGCAGCGCCGCCTCGCTCAGGAACCGCCGCAGCTGCCAACCGGCGATCACGTTGCTCTGATGGAAGAGCAACCAGGTCAGCTCGTCGTCATCGTCGCGCGGCAGGGGCCGTTCAGCGCGCGGGCCGAGCGAATCCAGGTACGGCATGACCGCGCAGCGTGCCGATTGACGCCCGGGCCGTCAGCCCGAAAGCCGGCACTGCCGTATACCGGACAACGCCGCCGGTCGTTCTCCGGGCGATGCCGGCGGCGCGGCCGCGCGCTCGGCGACGGTGGGCCGGTTCGGGGCCTGCGGGGTCCGCCCATGATCGCCGACTGCGGCGTTCCACCGTCGTTCCAGCGACGGAAATCTTCCGCGGTGGGCGATCTTGACGGTCGGCGGCGCTGCCCGCACCCGGGGGCGGTCCCGGGCCGGGACGGGCCTTGCGCCGGGTGCGGCGCGGTCTGCCGTGGTGAGTCGTTAAGCTGGGTGGTGCGGTCGTTGAAGCCCGCCCGACGGCGCGGTGTGTCCAGGCTCGCGGCAGCCCGCCATCGATGACTTCTTCCGTGTTCCGATCGGGGGTCGGCCGGTGGTCCGACCCGGGGGAGAGACTAGCCTGATGGGCGTGACACGCCGCGCAAAGATCGTCTGCACGCTGGGCCCTGCTACCGCGTCTCTGGAACGCGTCCGGGGGCTGGTCGAGGCGGGCATGGATGTTGCCCGGCTCAACTTCAGCCACGGCAGCCACAGCGACCATGAGCAGGTTTACCAGCTCGTCCGGCAGGCCGCTCAGGCCACCGGGCGGGCGGTCGCCATTCTCGCCGACCTACAGGGTCCGAAGATCCGGTTGGGCCGGTTCGCCGACGGGCCACACGAGTGGCGCACCGGCGACTCCGTCACCATCACCAGTGACGACATCATCGGCACCGTGGACCGGGTCTCCTGCACCTACCACAAGCTGCCGCAGGAGGTGAAGGTCGGCGACCGGCTGCTGATCGATGACGGGAAGGTCGCCGTCGAGGTCAGCGCCGTCACCGGTCCCGACATCCGGGTGCTGGTGGTCGAGGGCGGCCCGGTGTCGAACAACAAGGGAGTGTCGCTGCCGAACGTGGCGGTCAGCGTGCCCGCGATGAGCGACAAGGACGAGGAGGACCTGCGCTTCGCGCTCGCCCTCGGTGTCGACCTGATCGCGTTGTCGTTCGTGCGGTCTCCCGACGACATCAAACTCGTCCAGCAGATCATGGACGAGGAGAACCGGCATTGTCCGGTGCTGGCCAAGGTGGAGAAGCCGGAGGCGGTCACCCACCTGGAGGCCATCGTCCAGGCGTTCGACGGCGTGATGGTGGCCCGCGGTGACCTGGGTGTCGAGCTGCCCCTCGACGAGGTGCCGCTGGTGCAGAAGCGGGCGGTCCAGCTGTGCCGGGAGAACGCCAAGCCGGTCATCGTGGCCACCCAGATGCTCGACTCCATGATCGAAAATTCCCGGCCGACCCGGGCCGAGGCGTCCGACGTGGCCAACGCGGTGCTCGACGGCGCCGATGCGCTGATGCTCTCCGGGGAGACCAGCGTCGGTAAGTACCCGGTGCTCACCGTCAGCACCATGGCCAAGATCATCACCACCACCGAGTCCGGCTCCATCGGTGTGCCGCGCCTGCAGCACGACCCCCGCACCCACGGCGGCGCGCTGACCGTGGCGGCCTCCCAGATCGCCCGCAACATCGGCGCGAAGGCCCTGGTGGCCTTCTCGCAGACCGGCGACACCGTGCGCAGGCTGTCCCGGCTGCACTGCGACCTTCCGCTGCTGGCTTTCACGCCGGTGCCGGAGGTGCGCGACCAGTTGGCGCTGTCCTGGGGGGTGGAGACCTTCCTGACCTCCTTCGTGCAACACACCGACGACATGTTCCGCCAGGTCGACCAGGCCATGCTCGGGCTCGGGCGGGCCAATCCCGGCGACTATGTGGTCGTCGTGGCCGGCAGCCCGCCGGGCACGCCGGGCTCGACGAACACGCTGCGGGTGCACCAGTTGGGTTCCCTGGTCGACGCGGCGACGGCGGCCCGGAACGCACGGTGACAGCCGGCGCCGACCGGTCGGCAACCGGCCCGGTGGACCAGGGCGCCGACCGGCCGCCAACCGGCCCGGTGGACCAGAGCGCCGATCGGTCGACTCCGGCTTTCCAGGGCGCGGACCGGTCGGCTCCAGCGGTCCAGGGGGCCGGCGGCGCGGACCGGTCGGCCGAAAGCGCCGGTGTTCCCGGTGCGGGGGATGATTCGGTCGTCGTCGGGCAGGCCGCGGTCGACCAACTCCTCGAGGTGCTGGACCTGCGCCAGCATGACGGCTTCACGTTCCGCGGGGAGAGCCCCCGGGTCGGCCCGCTGCGCGTCTTCGGTGGCCAGGTCGCCGGTCAGGCGCTGGTGGCCGCCGGGCGTACGGTCGACCCGGAGCGCCGGGTGCACTCGCTGCACGGTTACTTCGTGCGCCCGGGCGACCCGGAGGAGCCGATCGAGTACCACGTCGAGAATATCCGCGACGGCGGGTCGTTCTCGGTACGTCGGTCGGTGGCCGTACAACACGGCAAGACGATCTTCTTCATGTCCGCGTCGTTCCATCGCCCGGAGGACGGCCTGGACCACCACGCGCCGGTGCCCCTCGACGTGCCGGGGCCCGACGAGGTGCCGACCATGGAGCAGCGGCTCGCCCGCTATCCGGAGCGGTTGGGAGCCCTGGCCGCGGCGCCCCGGTCGGTCGACGTGCGCTATGTCGGGGAGCCGGGCTGGGTGCCGCCGGGCGACCGTCCCGCCACCGCGCAGCAGCGGGTGTGGATGCGCATCGACGGCAAGCTGCCTGACGATCCGCTGATCCACGCGTGTGCGCTGACGTACGCCTCCGACCTGACCCTGCTCGACTCGGTGCTGGCCGTGCACGGCGAAGTGTGGGGCCCGGGCGGCGTGATCGGGGCCAGCCTCGACCACGCGCTGTGGTTCCACCGTCCGTTCCGTGCCGACGAATGGTTCCTCTACGACTGCGCGAGCCCGTCCGCTTCCGGTGGTCGCGGGCTCGCCACCGGTCGGATGATCACGCTGGAGGGCCGGCACATCGCCAGCGCCGTCCAGGAGGGCCTGCTCCGGCGCGTCGGCAGGAGCTGACCGGCCGTCTGGTCTGTTCCGTCGGGGGTGCGGCACCCCCGACGTCCTGACCAGCTGTCTCACCGATCGGGTACGCCGTTGACCGGCGCCGTGGCTGCGGTAGATTCTCGACTAATTCGATAGGAAAGACAAAGGAGGGGACCGGTGCGCGCGCTCATCGTTCTCGCCCTGGTCGGACTCGCCGCGCAGCTTGTCGACGGTTCCCTCGGCATGGGGTACGGCGTCACGTCGTCGACCCTGCTGCTCGTCGCCGGAGTGAGCCCGGCGGCCGCCTCGGCGTCGGTGCACCTGGCGGAGATCGGTACGACGCTCGCTGGTGCCGCCGCGCACTGGCGCTTCGGCAATGTCGACTGGCACGTCGTACGCCGGATCGCTGTGCCGGGCGCGGTCGGCGCCTTCGCCGGTGCGACCTTCCTCAGTTCCATCCCGGCCAGCGCCGCGGGCCCCTGGATGTCGGCGATCCTGCTCGCGCTCGGTTGTTACCTGCTGATCCGATTCTCCCGACCGATGCGCACCGGCACCGGCCGACGACCGCTGGGCGTGCGGTTCCTCGCCCCGCTCGGGCTGGTCGCCGGCTTCGTCGACGCGACCGGCGGCGGCGGATGGGGCCCGGTCGCCACGCCGTCCCTGCTGGTCTCGGGTCGACTGGAGCCGCGCAAGGTGATCGGTTCGGTCGGGGCCTCGGAGTTCCTGGTCGCCGCGGCGGCCAGCATCGGCTTCCTGATCGGCCTGGGCTCTCAGGGCTTCGTCCTGCGCACGGTGGGGGCGTTGCTCATCGGCGGGCTCATCGCCGCCCCGATCGCCGCCTGGCTGGTGCGCTACGTGCCGCCGCAGCTGCTCGGCGGCGTTGTCGGCGGCATGATCGTGCTCACCAACGCCCGCACCTTGATGACCACCGTCAACGTGTCCGGGGGCTGGCGGCCGCTGGTGTACGGCCTGTTGGTCGTGGCCTGGCTCGCCGCCATCACGCTCGCCGTGCGGGTGTGGCGTCGCGGTCGCCGGCAGCCCGCTGGCCTCCCTCACCCGACGCCGGTGCTCGAAGGCGTCTGACACCCACCGGCCCGGCCCGACACCCACCGGCCCGGCCCGACACCCACCGGCACGGCCCCGTCGGCGCGACCACGGGTCGTCCACGCCCCGGCAGGGGCCGCGACGGCGCGCAAGGGTTGACCCCGCCGACCAGGGAGGCCCAGCGGCGTTGACCGTGGGCTTCGACCCTGGTCGACGGGGTCGGGGGAGGGGTGACGCCTGTTCACGTGTCGAGTCGAGCGTGTGCGGTGCGGTGTCGCGAGGATCGGCCAGCCACGGTGTCCCCGGTGGGGCCGGCTGCCTAGCCGGTCCCGTCCGGACGCCGCCGCGCTGCCGTCCCGGGCCCGTCGGACCGCCGTCGCGATCCGGTTGTGGACCGACCACCGGCCGTGGGGCCGGCATTGGCGGCCTTCTTGCCGGTGGCTGCGGCGCCGGATGCCGGTGCCCCGGTGGTGGTGGCTGCGGCGCCGGATGCCGGTGCCCCGGTGGTGGTGGGTGGGTCGGCGGCCGGGGTGCCGGTCGGGGTGCCGGCTGATGCCGCCGGGGTACGCGGCGCGAGGTCCGCGCCGTCCGCTGAGCCGGCGTGGCCCGTTGACGGCCCGGCCGCGTCGGACGACGCCCCCATCGTGGCCGACGAGTCCCGAACGGCGGCCGTGGTGGTCGTGGTGCGCTTTCCGCCTGGTTGGGCAGTTGCCGCGTTGTTCACCGCCGGGCGGTTGCCGGTGTCAGCCACCGGTCCACGACCGGCGGCGCCGGGCCCGCCGGCCACCGCCTGCTCATCGCCGGGACGCGCCGCCACCGGCCGTTCCCCGGTGAGGCGTTCCCCCACGGCGGATGCTCCGGCACGGCGTTCCCCCACGGCCCGTCCCCCGGTGGAGCGTTCGCCGGCCGGGGCGGCGCCGGGTGAGCGTTCCCCGGCGGTCCGTTCCCCGCTGGTCCGTTCCCCGCTGGATCGGGTCGCGGCCCGCGCTCCAGCAGAGCGCGCGCCCGCCGACACGAGGTCGTCGGACATTGCCGCGCCGCTCAGGGTCTCCGGGTGCCCGGTGAGTGCCTCGTCGGCCTCGGCGGCGCTGTGCCGGCCCGGGCCGGCGGCGTCCAGCCGGCGGTGGGCCGCGAAGTCGGCCCAGCCAGCCGCGTAGTCCTTCGCCAGCGTCAGGTCGCCCGCTGAGGCTTCGGGGCGCGCCGAGACCTCGGGGTGCGCCGGGTCCTGGGGGTTCGCGGCGGCGAGGTGCGGCTCACGGAGGCGGAAGGCGGCGACGATGTCGCTGAAGCCCCGCAGCAATGCCAGGCCGGCGACGATCAGCAGCAGTGGGTAGACGGTGCGGAGCAGGCGGCCGGAGGCCGCGAACCCCAGGAGCAGTTCGCCGATGCCGGTAGCGAGCGGCAGGCCCCAGATCGGGTTGGTGACGCGGGTGCTCAGGGCCACCCCGACGTCCGCCGCGCCCTTGATCATCAGGTATCCGCTGAGCAGTCCCGCCAGCCAGGCGTACGACGGGCCGGCCTGGACCGGAACCAGGATCGCCAGGGTGGCGAACGCCGCGCACAGCGCCGCGTGCAGGACCCGGGCGTTCGGCGAAATGGCGGCCAGGATCAGCTCACTGACCGCGCCCAGGACGAAAACGGTGCCGGCCAGCAGGGCGAGGTTCACGCTGGCGTCGTCACCGAGGCGTAGCACCCCCCACGACACCGAGAAGCCCAGCAGGCCGGTGAGCAGCGGAAGCGTCCACGCCGCGGTTCGCGGCGTGGGCGGTGGGGCTGTCCTGGCGCCGGACGATGCGGTGGGCTGAACCATGGGGCCTCCCTGCGGTCACACTGGGTAAGGCCATGACAGCACTCCGGGCTTCGCCGTGAGCGGGCTTTAAGGAAAATCGCCCCCCTATCGGTCGTCCGTTTCCAGCTCCGTGGCGATGTCGGCGATCATCCGCCAGGTGTCCAGAACGTGGTGGCGCTGGGTCTGCGGCGAACCGACCGCCAGCCGGATGGTGTAGCGACCGCCCACCCGGGTGTGGGTCAGGTACGCCGACCCGGACCGGTTCACCCGGCGCAGCAGTTCCGCGGTGCGCCGGTCGGCGTCCAATCCACCGTCGGGACCGTCGGGACCGTCGGGACCGCCGGGACCGTCGGCCGCCCGCAGCCGGAAGCACACCAACGAGAACGGGTGCCCGGCGGCGATCTCGAACCGCTCGTCGGCGCGGACCAGGTCGGCGAACTCCGCGGCCAGCGCCACCCCGCGGCGCAGGTGGGCGCGTAGTCCCTCGGCGCCGTACCAGCGCAGCACGAACCACAGCTTCAGGGCCCGGAACCGCCGGCCCAGCGGCACCTGCCAGTCCCGGTAGTCGATCACCTCGGCGGACTCGGTGGCGGCGTTGCGCAGGTACTCCGGCATCACCGTCAGGGCCGCGACCAGTTCGCTGCGGTCGGCCACCCAGAACGCGTCGCAGTCGAACCCGGTGAGCAGCCACTTGTGCGGGTCGAAGCAGTACGAGTCGGCGTACTCCAGGCCGTCGTGGGTCCAGCGCAGCTCCGGGCAGATCGCCGCGGCGCCGGCGTACGCGGCGTCGACGTGCAGCCAGATGCCGTACTCCCGGCAGAGCGCGCCGATCCGCGGTAGCGGGTCGATCGCGGTGGTCGAGGTGGTGCCGATGGTCGCCACCACGATGGTCGGTACGGCGCCGACGGCCCGGTCGGCGTCGATGGCGGCGCGCAGCGCGTCCGGGTCCATCGCCAGACTGACCGGGTCGACGTCGACGGCGCGCACGTGGTCGTCCCCGATGCCGGCGATCCGGGCCGCCTTCTCGATGGAGGAATGGCCCTGCGTCGAGGTGTACGCCGTGTGCCGGTCCCGTGGGCCGGCGGCCCGCCACCGCCCGCCGCTGGCCCGGTGCAGCGCGGCGAGGGTGGCGACCAGTGTCGCCGACGACGCCGAGTCCTGGATGACTCCACCGCCGGCCCTGGCCGAGGAGAACTTCGCCGGCAGGCCGAGCAGGTGGGCCAGCCAGTCGAGCATCACGGTCTCGACCTCGGTGGCGGCCGGGCCGGTGGCCCACAGCATGCCCTGCACGCCCAGGCCCGAGCTGACCAGGTCGCCCAGGACGCTGGGCCCGGAGGTGTTGGCCGGGAAGTAACCGAAGAAGCCGGGGTGCTGCCAGTGGGTCAGGCCGGGTGTCACCACGGTGTCCAGGTCGGCCAGCACCGCGCCGAAGTCCTCGCCGCGCTCCGGCGGGACCGGCGGCAACCGGGCGGCCACGGCGCCCGGCGGGTCCGACGACAGCACCGGCCGCTTCTCCACAGTGCTCCAGTAGTCGGCCAGCCAGTCCACGACGGCATGGCCGTGTCGTCGGAACTCCTCCGCGCTCATGTGCCCGGTCACCGTCCGAGGCTACCGCTCCGGGCGCCGGCGCCCCCGCGCATCGCTCCCGGCGCCCGGGCGGGCGTGAACCTTTCCGACGGCTGGAGTCAATAACAGGTAGGGAGCCGGCGGTGCCGTGGCGGGTGCGGACCGGTCGGCGCTCCGGCGGGGGGTCCGTCGGTTCGCGAGGCGCCGGCTGTCCGAGTCGACGGGGGACATCGGGCGGTTGGGGGGATCTCGCTGACCACGGCGCGGCGCGCGCCTGCCCGTCGGCACCGCATCCGGCGGGCGGGCGGCGCTAGTGTGCCGCGATCGGCCCCACGACGGCCGGGGCCGCCGTGCTGCTGGCCCGGACGGTCAACCGCGGGTCGAGCAGGGTGGCTTCCGGCACGGGTTGGCCGTCGAGCTTGCGCATCAGCAACGACACCGCCTCCCGGCCGACCTCGTCGGCGGGGATCAGCACGGAGGACAGGGTGGGGCTGAACCGCTCGGCCAGCCCGTCGGGGCAGATCGCCACCACCGACATGTCGGACGGCACCCGCCGGCCCAGTTCGGGCAGGGTGGCGAGCACGTGGGCGACCGCGGCCTCGTTGTGCACCACCAGGGCGGACAGGGTGGGGTGCCGGTCGAGCAGCCGGGCCAGCGCCGTGGCGACGGCGGAGCGTTCCTCCTCGCAGGGTTGCGCGACGGCGTGCAGACCGTGGCGCTGGGCGGTCTCCTCGAAGCCGGCCATGGTCCGGTGGGCGAAGCCGGTGCCCCGTTCGTAGACCACGGCGGGGGCGCCGAGCAGGGCGACGCTGCGGTGCCCGAGCCCGGCCAGGTGGTCCACGCACGCCGCGCCGGCCCGGTAGAAGTCCAGGTCGACGCAGGTCAGTCCGGTGGCGTCCGCGGGGAATCCGATGAGTACGCTGGGTCGCTCCAGTTCGCGCAGCAGGGGCACCCGGGCGTCGTGCAGCTCGACGTCCATCAGCACCACCCCGTCGACCATGGCGCTGGCGGCGATCCGCCGTAGGCCGGTCGGTCCCTCGTCGGCGGTGACCAGCAGCACGTCGTGGTCGAACTGCCGGGCGGTGGTGACCACGGCGGTGGCGAACTGCATGAGGACGGGCAGGTGCATCCCGGCCCGCAACGGCAGGACCAGGGCGATCACGTTGGCCCGGCGGCTGGCCAGCGCGCGGGCGCCGGCGTGCGGGTGGTAGCCGAGGGTACGGACGCTGGCGAGCACGCGTTGGCGGGTGCCGACGGAGATCGCACGCTTGCCGGACAGGACGTACGACACGGTGCTGACCGCCACTCCGGCGTGCCGGGCGACGTCGGTGATGGTGACCATGTCGGCGCGTTTCGGCGCCCCGGGTCGCTTGGCCGGGCGGGGTTCGGCCAAGCCGCCGCTGGACGGGTCGGTCACCAGGGCCTCCAGTTCATCCGGTGCTGTCCGCCGCGGTGGCGACGGCGCCGTGGTCGACCGCCGCCCCGAATGTCAGACAGCTCACCGTAACGTCTGCGGCGCCGAAGAGGAGATACAGATCTCTGACCCCGCCGGCCCCGTGCAGGGCCGCGCCGGCCCACGCCGGGTCGTGGCGGTGGCGCTCGGGTACGTCGATCAGCGCGGCAACCGGTCCGGCCAGCGGATCGTCCAGCCGTACGGTCAGCGTCGCGCCGCCGGTGGGTGCGCTGGCCCGGACCGCGACCGTGTCGATACCCGTTCCGAAGTCGACGCCGTCGAAGGCGAGCCACCCCCCGGCGCGGGTGGCCGCGACGGCGTCGCCGCGCTCCGGTCCCGCGTCGACGGGTGTGGTGCCGTCGTAGTCGTCGTGGTCGGTGGCGCGCAGCTCTCCGGCGGCCGCGCGGCGGGCGGTGAGGTGTTCGCCGTGTACGTCCAGGGTGGCACCGCGCACGATGTCCAGGCATGAGCGTCCGATCTGGATGCTGTGCCGGGCGCTCTCCACCACCTTCGCGCCGCGGGCGGCGTCCCACCAGGCCAGTTCGTCGACCGGCAGGGACCAGGAGACGGTGGTCCGCCCGCCGGGTGGCAGCCGGACCCGGTGGAAGCCGCGCAGCCGGCGCAGTGGCTGCTTGACCCGGGAGCGCCGCTGGCGGGTGTACAGCTGCAGGACCTCCTCGCCGGGGCGTTCCCCGACGTTGCGCACCTCGACGGTGATGGTCACCGTCGCGCCCGCGTTGACGGTGGTGGCGCTGAGCCGGGGCGGGCCGCAGTCGAAGCGGGTGTAGCTCAGCCCGTGTCCGAACGGGTAGAGGGGGGTACCGCGGTGGTACAGGTAGGTGGCATCGGTGGCGATGATGTCGTAGTCGAGCAGGTCGGGCAGGTCGGCGGCGGTGCGGTACCAGGTCTGGGTCAGCCGCCCGGTGGTGTCCACGGGTTCGCCGGTGTCGTCCGCGCCGAACAGCACGTCGGCCAGCGCGTGTCCGTACTCCTGGCCGCCGTGCGCCGACCACAGCGCCGCCGGCAGGTGGGCGTCGGCCCAGCCGATCCCGTACGGGTAGCTGCTGCACAACACCAGGACGGTACGGGGGTTCGCGGCGTGTACCGCGCGCAGCAGCGCCTCCTGCGCCGGCGGTAGCGCCAGGTCGGCACGGTCCTCGGTCTCCCGGCCGTTGACCATGGGGTGGTTGCCGAGCACGACGATGGCCACGTCCGCGTCGCCGGCCACCGCGGCGGCCTCGGCCAGGCCGTCGACGATCGGCACCACGGTGAACGCGGTGGCCGCCCGCACGGTGGTGGCCTCGGCGCGTAGCACCCCGTCGGCGCCGACCGCGACGTACCGGTCGCTGGCGAGGTGGTGCAGCGCCACGCGCTCGGAGCCCCGGGGGACCGGTCGGAAGGTCTCCCGGACCACCCAGCCGTTGGGTCCGGGCTGGTTGTTCACGAGCGTGCCGTGCGGGTCGACGCCCACGTGGCGACCGTTGGCGGCGGCGCGCAGGGCCAGGGTGTCGCCGCCCCAGTCGAAGACGTCGAAGCCGGCGGCCGGGCCGGGCGGTGCGTTGCGTACCCGCAACGGTTCGCCGTCGGGCAGCCCGCCCGCGCAGACCCAGCCGGCGCCGACCCGCAGGCCGATCCGGTCGGCGCCCTCGTGGAAGGTGGTCGCGCCGGTTGGTAGCCGCCCGCTGATCCCGTGGTACGCGCTGACCGCGTACGGCAGCGAGCCGCTGTACCAGTCGGTCAGGACCGTGTCGGCCAGCGGCCCGATGACGGCCACGCTGCGGACCCGTCCGGCCGGCAGCGGTAGCACCGGTTCGCCGTCGGGGCGCGCGGGGCGGTTTTTCAGCAGCACGATGGACCGGCGGGCGGCCTGGCGGGCCAGCCGCTGGTGGGCGGCGCAGTTGATCACGTCGGCGGTCGTCGCGGCGTACGGGTTGCCCTCGGCCGGGTCGAACTCGCCGAGCCGGAACCGGATGGCCAGGATGTGCCGGACGGCGGCGTCGATGTGGGTGCCGTCGAGCAGGCCGCGCCGTAGCGCCTCGGTGAGCCGTTCGACGGTGGGTCCGCTGTCGCCGTCGTCCTCGGTGAACGAGTCGATCCCGGCGCGGACGGCGGCGGCGAATCCGGCGATGTGATCGGGGTGGTAGCCCTGCGCGTCGGCGATGTTCACGCCCGCGCCGGCGTCGCCGACCACCAGGACGTCGTCGTCGGTCCAGCCGCGCAACTCGTCGTTGATCAGGGGACTGAGGTGCGCCGGTCGGCCGTTCACCAGGTTGTAGGAGGCCATCACGGCCACGGCGGCGCCGGCTGCGATCGGGGCCCGGAACGCCGGCAGTTCGTACTCGTGCAGGACCCGGGGTGGCAGGTTGCTGGAGGTGCGGGCCCGGTCGGTCTCGTTGTTGTAGCCCAGGAAGTGCTTGAGGGTGGGTGCGGTGCGCAGGTAGAACGGGTGGTCGCCGCGCAGCCCGCCGGCGTACGCGGTGCCGATCATCCCGGTCAGGCCGGGGTCCTCGGCGTAGCCCTCCTCGTTGCGTCCCCAGCGCGGGTCGCGCAGCGGGTTGACCACCGGCGCCCAGACGTTGAGCCCGGCGCGGTCGGGGTCCTTGTGGTGCAGGCCCCGGACCTCGGCGCCGACGGCCGCCCCGACCCGCCGGACCAGTTCCAGGTCCCAGCTGCTGGCCAGCCCCAGGGCCTGCGGGAAGACGGTGGCCGGCCCGAGCCAGGCGACGCCGTGCAGCGCTTCGGTGCCGGTGCGGAACCGGCCCAGGCCCAGCCGGGGCACGGCCGCCTGGTGCTGGTGCATCAGGCCCAGCTTCTCGGCCGGTGTGAGTCGCCGGAGCAGGTCGGCGACCCGGACCGCGAGGGGTTGCCCGGGGTCGCGGAAGGTGCCGCCCAGTGTCTCGCTCATCGTCGGTCGCCCCTTCGCCGATCCTGCTGGCGCCACCGCTGCTGACTGGACGCGCCCGGGGGGCCGGGTGGCGGCGGACCACGCCGGCCTTCGAAGCGCTTCGACACCGGTCGAAAAACAACCGCTGGACACCTGGTCGCCCGATTCCAGCGGAGCCTTCTGAGGTTGGCACCGTGGCCGGTGCGCGGTCAAGGGGATGAGCGTCATCAATTCGTCACGATGCGCGGCGACGGAGGGGCCCGGTCAGGACGGCGGACGCGGCGGGGGCAGCCGGCCGGCGTCGATGGCGTCCAGGGCCCGGGCGGCGCCGCCCATCGCCGCCGCCCCCAGGTCCAGGCTGGACGCGACGAGCTGGCAGCCGCCGGCCTGGGGGGCGACCGTGCGGTCCAACAGCTCGGTGCGCGCGGCGGGCAGCAGCCAGGGGGCCAGCGGAGTGAAGTATCCGCCGAGCACCACCACCTCGGGATTGAGCAGGTTCGCCAGGACGGCCGCGCCCTGACCGAGGCGCCCGCCCGTTTCGGCGAGGGCGGCCAGGGTGCGCTCGTCGCCCTCGCGGGCCCGAGCGACCAGTCGGGCGACCTCCGGTGCGAGGTCGGCCAGCGGTCCATCGATTCCCGCGTCAGGCAGCGCCCGGCGCACCAACGCGGGAATCCCGGCCAACGTCTCGAAACAGCCCTGTCGCCCGCACGGGCAGCGCGGGCCGGCGGCGTCGAGCTGCAGGTGGCCGACCTGGCCGGCGAGGCCGCGGGCACCGCGCAGCAACAGTCCGTCGACCACCGCGCCGCCGCCGATGCCCATCCCGCCGGTGAGGCAGACCAGGTTGCCGGTGCCGGCGTTCGCCCCGAAGCGGTACTCGGCCAGCACGCACAGGTTGGCGTCGTTGTCGACGGTGACGTCGTAGCCCGGGTCGCGCAGCGCCGCACGCAGCTCGGCCCGCAGGTCCAGGTCACGCCAGCCCAGGTGGTCGGCCGAGGAGACCTGACCGGCGCCGTCGACCAGGCCGGGCACACCGACGGTCAGGCTGAGCACCCGCCGGCCCTGCGCGGCGACCCGGGTGGCCGCCCGGGCCGCGAGGGCCGCGATGACGCTGACCGCCCGGCCCGGGGACATGGTCGGTCCGCCGAAGGAGCGCTGCCAGGACAGCAGTTGCTCGCCGGCCAGGTCGAGGGCCACGGCGGTGAGGTGGTCGGCGGCCACCTGCACTCCGATCGCGGCGTAGGGCCGGCCGTCGAGGGTCAGCATCGTCGCCGGCCGGCCGATGCGCCGTTCGGTCAGCCCGGTCTCGCGCACCAGCCGTCGGTCGATGAGGTCGGCGACCAGACTGGACACCGTGGCCTTGTTCAGGCCGGTGGTGGCGGCGATGTCGGCGCGGGAGCAGGGGGCGTGGGCGCGCACGTAACGCAGCACCACGGCCAGGTTCGTGGCGCGCACGTCGGCGAAGTCGGCCGGCTGTGGCCCGGTCGGCATGGTGATCACTCTGCTCGCTCCCGCGCGATTGGAAGGTGGTGCCCGGTCGCCCTCTTGTGGCGGCTATCCGGGTCGACTACTTTGTTTATTCGCCAGACGAACTAACCGTACCGCGCCCCCATGGCAACCTACATCCCCCTTTTTGACAGCCCGCTTCGATACGAAGGGTGGCCTCGTGACGTCCTGGGTCGGCGGCGGTACCACCGACCGGCGGGGCCCCTGGTGACCGGCGGCGACCGCTGGCCGCGCG
>DASVVF010000439.1:0-4586 GCA_036386695.1 Catenuloplanes sp.
CCGGCGTTGACCCGCAACCGCTCCCGCAACCACCCAGCGGTGGAATACGCGTGCGCCGCCACCGGCAACGCCCGGGCGTCGACCTCCCGCACCAGGTGCAACTTCACCGCCGCGACCGCCTGCTCCAGCTGGTGCACCGCGTCGAGGCTGTTGATCAGGTCGGTGTCGGGCAGCGCCCAGGCGGGCGCGTCGAGGCAGTCGGCCATCCCGGCCCGCAGCTGCGTCAACTCCGCCAACACCCGACCATTATGGAACACACGTACGACAACTTCGGGGGGTGAGTCAGCCGCCCACGGACCTCCGCCAACGTGGACTGTCGCCGCCGACCGGGTTTCGGCCAGAACGCAGATCGTGGACACGCTCCGGAGCGGGTGCGCCAAGACCCACCACGCCCGCGGAACCGGGTCTGGCAGATGCACTTCTTCGCGTTCCGGACCGCCCGCCTCGTCGGCACGCTGAGGACGAACACCACTACCGCCGCCACCAACGGCAACAGCAACGGCAACGCCCTCGCCGTCGAATCGCCGTCAGCGCCGTCAGCGCCGCCGCCGCCGCCGTCGCGGTCGCAGGCAACCTGTGATTAGGGTGTGGCCTTGGCGGACCCGCTACCTGACCGGGAGGTCCCGACATGACCAGCAAGCTCACCGAGCTGGCGATCGACTGTGCCGATCCCATCGGTCTCGCCCGGTTCTGGTGCTCGGTCCTCGACTACGAGGTGCAGGGCGAAGGCGACGGGATTGTCACCATTGGCTCCCCTGCGGCGCCTCAAGGCCGGAACCACCTCGGCCCAGTGCCACCCACCTTGACGTTCGCGCGCGTGCCTGAGCGCAAGACCATCAAGAACAGGCTCCACCTCGACGTCAGCCCAGCCGACAGGGAGCAGGACGAAGAGGTCCGTCGCCTGCTCGACCTGGGTGCTCGACACGCCGACGTGGGCCAGGGCGACGAGAGCTGGGTCGTACTCGTCGACCCGGAGGGCAACGAGTTCTGCGTCCTCGCGGACCGCCGCCCCTGACCGGCGGCTACCGACGCGGGAGGAAGTCGGGTCGGCTCATCCAGCGGGACGCCGTAACGTCGCGCCGCGACGCGATGCCGCTAACGTCCGGTGCGGGCGACACGGCAGCTTGGCGTGGTACGTCCACATTGATCATTGCGAGCTGATTGACATCGACCGTTCCTGCTGAGATTCTAACGACGTTCATCAGGAACGAGCCGATAGGCCACACGTCATCACGGGGGATGGCGAAGTTGATGAAAATCCTGTTTTTGGGCGAGTCGCGACCACGATCGCGTTCTGCCGTCTCAGCGATGGCGACAATCTTCTGGCCCGCTTGACGCCCGACGGGTCCTATTCCAGGGCCCATAGCCCAACGGCGCTTTCAGCACGCGCATCCAGAGCGGGTGCCCTTATGCGATAACGCATGTGGAAGTCATCGGCACGTCATCCACTCAGGATGACGTCACGGAGGGGTGTCATGACATGATTCGGGGAAGAAGTACGCCCAGGCGGGTTACCCGCAGACTGACAACGATCATGCTGGTGGTGGGGGCACTGGTACTGCCCTTCGGCCCTGCGGTCGCGCAGGCGAAACCGTCACAGCCCGTGCGGATGGACCAGGAGGCAAGCAGGATCCGGACGAAGGTGGTGCCGCCGAAGGGGCAGACGAAGGTCACGCCGAAGGCGGCGCCCGGCCCTGGCGCTGTCAGCTCCCGTGCCTTCCACGGTCGCTTCAAAGGTCTCCAGCTGAACCTCTGCAACGGTGGCGAAGCGGCCTGCTACCAGGGTGGACTGGCCGCTGGCGAGGGGCACGCCATGATCAACCTGGTCGATCCGGACGCGGTGACGCTCAACGAAATCTGCAGCGCCGACCTCTTCGATCGGCTGGTCGAGTCGATGGCGTACGTGTGGCCCAACGACTACGTGGCGGCTGCCTTCATGCCGGCACAGGTCGCCTCTGGAGGCACCTACATTCCCTATAAATGTCGTAACGGTGACGACTTCGGTAACGGCGTCCTCATGCATATCCCGGTCGACGAATACTACGGCTTCGAGGCGTCCGGTTGGCGGTACGGCGCCCAGGACGCCGGCACGGAGAAGCGGACGGCCGCCTGCGGCTATGCCCTCTACCACTTCTACCTCTGCGCGACCCACCTGTCCGCCCGTGACTCGGCAGTCGCCATGTCGCAATGCGCGGCGCTCACCCAGAGCATCATTCCGCAGCTACGGGCGGAATCCGGGTTCGCGGGACCAGCCATTATCGGCGGTGACTTCAACCTTAAATACCCCGGCCCGCCCAATGTGCAGAACTGCGTTCCCCCGGGCTACACCCGCAAGGGGGACAGCGCGGTGCAGCACTTCATCGTCTCCAATGCCATTCAATTTGTCAGCGCCTCCCGCCTCGGGATGCAGTACACCGACCACCCGGCGCTGATCGCGGAGCTGAACCGGCCGTAGGCGGCACACACGCCGGAGGTTCGCCGAAGGCTGTGGTTCCGGCCGGTCGCGCGCACCGCGCGGCCGGCCGGAGCGCCTACCGAAGTTGCGGGGCGAATTCGACCACCAGGGCAACCCCCGCGGTCACCAGCAGCACCCCCGCTGCGGCCAGCGACCGGCGGTATCCCGGGTCGGTGAGCCGTCGTCGGCCGCCGGCGACCAGCAACGCGACCACGACCTTGGCGCCGACCAGGGTGATGTAGAAGCCGACGCCCAGGGCGACCGCGCTCCCGGGGTGCTCCCGGGCGGTGGCGATCATCAACGGTCCCAACGCGGTGGCCCAGAAGATCCACGGATGCGGGCTGAGCACATTGACGATGGCCGCCTGCCGCAGGCCGGCCAACGACGACCGGGGGTCACCCGGCACCGCCGGTCCGGTCCCGCTGGCAGCGTACGGCCCGACGGCGGCACCGCCGGACGGGCCCGGGTCGGGATCGTCCACGCCGCCACGACGCGGGTCCGCGCCGGTCAAGGTGGCATGGCGCGAGTCTCGCAGGGTCGACCAGCCGGTCCACATCACGAACAGACCACCGACAACGCCGAGGACGGCCAGCACGACCGGGGGAACGTTGTCCAGGAACAGCAGCGCGGCCACCACCACGAGCACGTCGGTGACCAACGGGGCGCAGGCCGCCAAGACGCCGGCTCGCCAGCCGGACCTCAGCGTGGTGGTGACGACCAGCACCAGCAGCGGACCGGGACTGACACCGGCCGCCAGGCCGATCGACATCCCCACCAGCAGCGCCTCCACGCTCAGATCCTAGGGATCCACGCCGGCCGGCCGTCCGGACGACGCGGGTGGGGAGGGAAATCCATCAGCGGACGACCAACGGATAGCCTGGGGTTGGCATCTCGTTCGCGAGCGTCGGGCACCGCCACTGGCGGGTAAGGAGGGCGCGGTGAGCCGGCGGGGTCTCCAGGTGGTACTCGCGTTCCTCGGCACGGTCGCGGTCTTCTCCGGCCTGTCCGGCATGGTGGCCGGCCCGGCCGTGCTGCCCGGTGCCGGTCCGGTCGACGCCACTGTGGACAGCGAGTTCAGGTTCGTCAACGCGTTCTGGTGGGTGGCGGGGCTGCTGGTGTGGTGGGCGGTCCCCCGGATCGAACGGGCCACCACCGTGCTACGGATGACGCTTGGTGCCGCGTTCGTCGGCGGCCTCGCCCGACTGATCGCCGTGGCGGTCTCCGGCTGGCCGCACCCGGTTTTCATCGGTGCCCTCGTGATCGAGCTGGTGGTTGTCCCGCTGGTGCTGTGGTGGCAGGCGCGGGTGGTCCGGGCAGCCCGGGTGGCGGTGTCCGCACGGTACCTGTGACCAGAACCCCCCGGGAGAGCCACGCTGACCCGCTACCGCTTTTCGCAGGCGACCTTGTCCTGGTCGCGGTCCAGCTTCGCGTTGGCGTTGTACAGGTTTCGATCAATCTTGAAGGTCGTCACGGGCCTGGTCGTGCCGCGGACCCGGTCCCTGGCTCCCGGCCGTCCGACGCCGTGCTTGTACCACGAGTTGAGGGCGGTGCAGTTCTTGAACGACTTCGGGGCGGCCGCCCGCGCTGGTGCCGCCACCACCACGCTCCCACTCAGGGCCATGACGCCCACCAGCACGCTTCTGCTCAGCTTTCCGCGCATTTCACTTCCTTACCTTCGGGGCCCTTCAGTTCGGCGCGACCCGCCGGAAGCTGAGGTGATCCACCCGGTCGGGCGGGGCTGCGGTGGTCACTCAGCAACCCGACCGCGGGTGGCCGGCGCGGCGATCATGCAGGCAGGGGGCGCCGACCGTCACCCCCTGGCGGTCCGCCGGGCGGGCCTAGGAGTCGTCGGCGGCGCTGTCCGGGACGCTTCCCGGGCGTTGACCGCCCGGTCGACGGCCGCGTCCAGGGCGGCCGGCACCTCCCACCACAGGTGGGTGGCCACCGCCGGGCCGAACCGGGTCACCGCCCACGGCGACGGACCGGCAACCGCCCCGGAATCCACGCCAGCCACCACCGTTCGTAGTCGTACGGCTACACACCGATAGCCAATGTCTCACCTACGCCGCGCCAGCGGAAGGCCCGTACCCGCAACGCCCGAAACGCCGCCCGACGCGGACAG
This sequence comes from Catenuloplanes sp., assembly GCA_036386695.1. GTDB lineage: Bacteria > Actinomycetota > Actinomycetes > Mycobacteriales > Micromonosporaceae > DASVVF01. Next base: position 4,578 of record DASVVF010000439.1, read on the forward strand.
CCCGGTCCG
>DASVVF010000440.1:0-13906 GCA_036386695.1 Catenuloplanes sp.
GGTCGGCACCGGTTCGACCTTGACCACCGGCGACTGGGAAACCCGCTTCCTGCGGCGCCCGCAGTGGGCCGAGGAGTTCCGCTGGGCCGCCGGCCAGGCGTCCGGGGTCGGGGCCCGCCGGGTCGGCCTGGTGCAGCAGAACGACAACTGGGAGTACCCCTGGTGGTTGCTGCTCAGGCCGCGGGAGATCGTGGCCCTGCAGTCCGTCCTGCCCGAACGTCGCCCGGCCGACCCGGCCACGGTCGACGCGATCGTCTGCACCGGGGACCGGGCCGTCTGTCAGCGGATCGTGCCGGACGACTGGACTCTCACCTGGAACGGCTACGTCGGGTTCGCCGCACCCCCGGCCGGTCGCTGACCCGACCGCGCGACGGCCCCGTCGCACCCGACCGCGCGACGGCCCCGTCGCACCCGACCGCGTCGCACCGCCCGCGCGACGGCCGCGTCGCACCCGACCGGCCGAAGGTCAGGCTGGAGCGGTGTGCGGGAGCAGTCCGGCGGCGCGCTGCTGCGCCCGGGCCGCCGGGCGCTGGACCAGGTCGCGGGACCGGAACACCTCGGTGAGCAGGGTGTCCACCTGCCAGACCTGCTGCGGGCTGGCGACCCGCATCCAGAACCGCTCGCGCACCCCGTCGACCGCGGTGGCGGCCAACTCGACCGCCGAGAACCGGGGGTCCGGGTTCCACGTGACGTTGCTGAGATGACGCAGATCGGTGTTCAGGTGCAGACGCAGGCGGTGCATCAGCCGGGTCTCCTGGGTCACCACGAGCCGCCGGTAGGTCAGCAGCAGGAGGAAGTCGCCCAGGATGGAGCGGTCGTTGCGTAGACACCGGGTGACGAGGACGGTCGCGTCGTCCGAATCGACACAGCGCCGGAAGATCGGCATGTGGCGACTGACCGTCGGGATCGCCACGCCGGCTTCGGCGGCAGCGGGCAGGAACGTACGGGAGAACACGTCCATGACCGGCTAACGACAGGCCGGCTCGATATGTGGCGGCGACGCTGCCGTGAATATGCGATTACAGAAGTTCCATGATCGTCGCGCTGGCCATACCGCCGCCCTCACACATCACCTGCAGCCGAAGCGGATGACCCGGCGCGATGGCGCGGCGGTGGCGGTGGCGCTCGGCTGGCCGACCGGCGCCAGGCTGGCATCCTGGTACCCATGCATCCCGGTAACTCTCCGACGGAGCCCGTACTGAGCTGGCGGGTCAACCCGTCGTTGCCCCTGGCCAAGCTGGCCGGGGCCGCGGTGCTGGCCGGCCTGGGGCTGTTCGTGGCACGTTCCCAACCGACGCAGTGGACCCTCGCCCTGCTGGCCGCGGCGGTTCTGCTGGGCTGGGCGGCGCGCGACGTGCTCGTCCCCGTGCGGCTGGCCGGGGACCCGACCGGGGTCACCGTCGTGGCCGGCTTCGCCCGGCGCGAACGGCTCGCCTGGGAGCAGATCGAACGGGTACGGGTGGACCGTCGGCAACGGCTGGGCCTGGGCACCGAGCTGTTGGAGATCGACGCCGGGCACACCCTGCACCTGTTCAGCGCGAACGATCTGGGAGCCCCGCCGCACGAGGTGGCCGAGGCGCTGGCCGGCCTGCGCGCCGCCGGCTGACCCGTACGCCGGGCGTCAGCCGGCGGTGGCCCCGAGCAGGGTGAGCCCGACGAGCGCCGCCAGGACCAGCCCGCACCCGGCGGCCTGCAGCAGCGTGCGTCTCTCCTTCGGGGCGTAGGCGAGCACCAGCGCCACCACCGCACCGGTGACCAGGCCGCCGAGGTGGCCCTGCCAGGAGATGCCCGGAACGGTGAAGGTGATCACAATATTGATGATCAGGACCGGGATCACCGCCGAGGTGTCCCGGCCGAGCCGCCGCAGCAGGATGAACAACGCGGCGAACAACCCGAAGATCGAGGTGGACGCCCCGGCGGCCGGCCCCTGCGGAGCCAGCAGCAGCGCGGCGACGTTCCCGCCGAAGCCGGCCAACAGGTACAGCCCCAGGAACCGCACCGGCCCCAGCGCCCGCTCCAGGTCGCGCCCCAGCACCCACAGCACCCACATGTTCATCGCCAGGTGCAGCACCCCGTAGTGGATGAACATCGCGGTGAGCAGCCGGAAGAACCCGCCGTCGTAGACACCGGGGTACACCGTGCCGTAGGCGGCGAAGTCACCGGGGGCGACCTCACCGGCCGGCGTCACCGTCCACGGACCGGCGCTGACCCCGCCGAACGCCTGCCAGCCGGTCACCCCGGTGAACAGGCCGCCGTCGAACAGCACCGCCGAGCCGAACAGCAGCACGCCGATCAGCGCGGCGAGGATGTTCAGCCCGATCAGTGCCCGGGTGACGTACCCGTGGCGGCCGGCGGCACTGCCACCGAAGGCGGTGCGCACCGGCCGCTGGGTGCGGCGACCCTCGGCCACGCATTCCGGGCACTGGTGGCCGACCGCGGCGTCGTTCATGCAGTCCGGGCAGATCGGCCGGTCGCAGCGGCTGCACCGGATGTACGTCTCCCGCGACGGATGGCGGTAGCAGACCGGTACCGTCAGTGGAGCTTCACTCATGTGGACAAAGATACTGCGGCAGCGCTCAGCCGGCGCTCCGCTCGATCTCGACCCGCTCGATGACCACGTCCTCGCGGGGGCGGTCGCCCGGGCCGGTGGGCGTGGTCGCGATCGCGTCGACGACCTTGACCGACTCGTCGTCGGCGACCTGACCGAAGATGGTGTGCCGCCGGTTCAGGTGCGGGGTCAGCCCCACGGTGATGAAGAACTGGGAACCGTTGGTGCCGGCTCCGGCGTTCGCCATGGCCAGCAGGTACGGCCGGTCGAAGCTCAGGTCGGGGTGAAATTCGTCACCGAACTGGTAGCCGGGCCCACCGCGCCCGGTCCCGGTGGGGTCGCCCATCTGCACCATGAAACCGCTGATCACCCGGTGCGCGATCGTGCCGTCGTAGTACGGGCCGCTGCCCGGTTGGCCGGTGCGCGGGTCGGTGTACTCGCGGGTGCCCTCGGCGAGCTCAACGAAGTTCCGCACGGTCTTCGGCGCGTGCTCCGGGAAGAGCTGGAGCCGAATTGGCCCGAGGTTGGTGTGAAGGGTGGCGTAGACAGCCTCAGCCACGGGTACTCCTCAGTCGTCATGTCGCCGGCGCAGGTCAGGCCGGCGCTGGAGATTTCTTTACATGCGGATCCTCCCATGTGCCCGTTCCGGTGGTGCGCAGGTACCCAACGGGGCAGTATGGCGGAGGACAGACATCCAGGGAGGTGGGCACTGGTGTTCGGAATCGCACGACGGAAGAGCCACAGCCAGCTGGTTCGCGAAGAGCTCGGCGAGAGCCTGGACCACTTCGTGCAGGCCGCGACGCACGTGGCCCGCGGGGCCGGCGCGACGGTCGGACCGAAGGTCAACACGGCGCGGTCCCGGGTCACCCCGGCCGCTGGCCGCGTGAAGAGCGCGGCCACCAGCAGTTGGGGCAGCACCATCGCGGCCCTGGCGCCGCTGGCGAAGGCCGCGACGGAGGGTGCGCGTCAGGCGGGCACCACGACCCGTAACGCCAAGGCGGACAACGCCAAGGCACTGCAGAAGAACGCCAAGGCACTGCAGAAGAACGCCCAGGCGCTGCAGAAGAAGTCCAAGGCCGTGAAGGGCAGGAAGGCCAAGCCCAACCGGTCGAAGTTCGGCACGCTGCTGATCGCCGGCGCCGCGGTGGGTGCGGCCGGCGCGATGGTGCTGCGCCGTCGTAAGCAGCAGCAGTGGGACCAGTACGACCCGAGTCGCCCGATCGGCGCCGACGACCGGACCGCCGTGGACTCGATGGTGCCGGCTTCGGTGCCGTCGGACTACGGCACCGAGGCGACCCGTACGCCGACGATGGAGAAGGGTACGACCGCCGGTTCGGGGCCGCTGCTCTCCGAGCCGACGGGAGACCAGACGTCGTCGGCGATGCACAGCCCGACGGTGGCCCGGATGGCCGGTAACACCACGCCGGACGCCACCAACGTCGACGGGCTGAACACCGGCGCGAACTCGTCGCGCACCGGTCGCAGCTGAGGACACCGGTTCGCGGTTGAGCACCACCGCACCGCGGGGGGGCATCCCCCCGCGGCCGGTGCCGGCCGGCCCGGCACGCACGGTGGGTCGGGCGTTTCCGCGGGGAGCCGCCCGCCCCACCGTCAGCCCGCCGACCGGCTCACGCCCGGCCGGGCTCGGGCTCCGCCGTGCGGGGTCCGGTCAGAGCCAGCCGTTGCGGCGGAACGCCCGGTAGAGCAGCACCGAGACACCCAGCATCAGGCTCACCACCACCGGGTAGCCGTACGGCCAGTCGCGTTCCGGCATGTACTTGAAGTTCATGCCCTCGATCCCGGCGAACGCGGTCCAGACGGCGGCGATCGCGGCCCACGAGGCGATCTTGCGCATGTCATTGTTCTGGTCCACCGACACCTGCGCCAGCCGGGCCTGCAGGATCGAGTTCAGCAGGTCGTCGTATGAGGTGACCTGCTCGACGGTGCGGGTCAGGTGGTCCTGCACGTCGCGGAAGTACCGGCGGATCTCGGCCGGCACCACCGGGCCCTGCTCGGCGGTGAGGGTCAGCAGCGGACGCTGCAACGGCACCACGGCCCGGCGGAACTCCACCAGTTCCCGCTTCATCTGGTAGATCCGCTGGATGCGACCGTGGCTGTCCCGGGAGAAGACCTCCTCCTCCAGGTTGTCGAGGTCGGTTTCGACCTGGTCGGCCACCTCGACGTACAGGTCGACGATCCGGTCGGTCACCGCGTACACGACCGCCCAGGGACCGCAGCTCAGCAGGTCGTGCTTCGATTCCAGGTCTGCCCGAACCGGCGCGAGACGCGAGGCGTCACCGTGCCGCACGGTCACCACGAAGCCCGGCCCAACGAAGATCAACACCTGGCCGACCTCGACGACCTCCGAGTTCTCCGTCAGCTCGCCGTGCTCGATGTATCGGGCGGTGCGCAGCACGAAGAAACTGACCTCGCCGAAGTGCTCCAACTTCGGTCGCTGCTGTGCCTTGACCGCGTCCTCCACGGCAAGCTCGTGCAGGCCGTACGTCTCCCCGATGCGGGCCATCTCGGCGGTCGCCGGCTCGTGCAGGCCGAGCCAGACGAACGCCCGCTCGCGCCGGCGCGCCTCGGCGAGCGCGTCGGCGTAGTGCCACTCACCGGGTTGGCGTACACCGTCGACGTAGAGGGCGCAGTCCACGATGGCGGTCCGCTCGCCGTCCGCGGGGGGCTCGGCGTGCGGGTCACCTGGGGCACCGAGAATCCGGGTCATCGCCCGGACCGGGGCCCAGGCGCGGGCCAGTGAGCGGGTAGCGCCGTCGGAGCGTCGCGGGCCGTGCTCGTGCTGCTCGGCCATCAGGCCGTCACCTCCCTCGCGTCGCCGCCTGCACGTCGCCTGCACGGGTCCCGACGGCCTGCGCGGGTGTCGCCGCCTGCACGGGTCCCCACCGCGCGGGTGTCGCTGCTCGCGCTGGTATCGCTGCCGGCGCGGGTCCCGCCCGCGCGGGTGTCGCCGCCTGCAGGTTACGCCGTGCGGCTTCGCCTCGACGGCAGGTGGGTCGGCCCCCAGGGGAGGCGGACCCACCTGCCGGCGAGGGTGGCGCCGGGAGGACCGGCCGCGTCGGGGGGTGGGGAGCGAGCGGCCCACCCGGCGCCGGAAGGGTGGCGAGGGTAGCGCCCGGTACGCCGCTGCCATAGGGGCGAGGGTGCTCGCAGCATTGTGGTCCCTGGGCCGGCCGCGCGTTGACCCGCAGCCGACCGTCGACGACCAAGTGTCGGAAACCCGACACAGTCGGGTCGGGTCCTAGCGGATGGTCTCGATCGCGGCGGCGAGCCGCCGTACACCTTCGTCGATGCGGTCCACCGTCACAGCCGAGTACGCCAACCGCAGCGCGTGGTCGCCGCCGTCGAGCAGGAAGTCGCTGCCCTTCACGACCGCCACGCCGCGCTCGGCCGCGGCGGCGACCAGCGCGTCCACCCGGATGTCGGCGGGCAGCTCCACCCAGAGGAAGTAGCCGCCGTCGGGTTCGGTGAACCGGGCGCCGGGGATGTGTTCGCGCAACGAGGCCGCCAGCACGGTGGCCCGTTCGGCGAGGGCCGTACGCACCGTCTCGATGGACCGGTCGATGTCGCCGGAAACGCAGAACTGGTGGACGATCGCCTGCGCGACCATGCCGGGCGAGATGTAGAGGTTGGTCGCCTTCCTGGCGATGTCGGCCAGCAGGGGCGCCGGGCCCACCAGGTAACCGACCCGCACGCCGGGGCAGACGGTCTTGGTGAAGCTCGACGCGTGCACGACCGTGCCGGCACGCGCCCCGCCGCCGTTCGCGATGGAGAGCATCGACGGCAGCGGTTCGCCGCGGAAACGGATATCGACGTACGGGTCGTCCTCGAAAATCACGAAACCGTACTCGGCGGCCAGCTCGAGCAGGGTGTGCCGCTTGCTCTCGGACAGGGTCACGCCGGCGGGGTTCTGATAGTTCGGGATGATGTGGGCCAGGGTGGGCCGCACCCCCGACTCGAGCAGCTGGCGCAGCTCGTCGGTGTCGATGCCATCCGGCTCGATGGTCACCTGGTGCACCTTGGCGCCCTTGTTCTGCAGGTTGAGCAGCGTCCGGTCGTACGTCGGACGCTCGACGACCACCGCGTCACCGGCGCTGACCAGGTGATCGAAAAGGAACGCGTCGGCCTGCAGCGACCCGTTCGTCACCAGCACCTGGTCGACCGGGACGCCGTGCTTCTCGGCGATCCAACGACGCAGCGGCGGGTAGCCGGTCGAGGTGCCGTACGCGGTGACGCCGGCCGGATCGGCGTCGAAGGCGCGGACGGCGGCGGCCTTGAGACCTTCCACGTCGACGATGTCAAGCGAGGGTGCGCCCCGGGCGAACGAAATCAACTGCTCAGCACTCATGCCGTACAGCTTACGAGGTGCGTCGGTACCCGAACGGCGCGCCGGGCCTCTCCTATCAGTTAAGACATGTGCAGAAGCCGACAGTTTCCGGTTGCCCAAGGTCGCCACGGCGTTACGGTCGCAGGTGATCGGGTATCAGCTGAAAGTGAGTGGGCGATTACAATGGATAGTCAGGCCCGCCACCTTCGAAGTGGCCCGCTGCGCGTCAACCGAGGCCGTAAGTGGTACACAATTCCGGCGCATGCCTCAACGGGACGGGGAAGGTACACCACGTTGATAATCCCGGAAGTATCCGCTTCGGCGCAGATCCGTACCGACCCGGTAGAAACGGGCACTGAGGCCGGGAAGGACGCTCGCTGGCAGTGGGAATCGCATTACATTCAAAACCTACGCCTCTCGGACCTGCTTGTCGGAATCGTCGCATCGGTCGCCGCGCTGGAAATCCGGTTCAGCGGCGCACCGCCCGCCGGCTATTGGACGTACGCCATTCTGACCGCCGTTATGCCGATCGCCTGGGTGCTGGCGGTCATGTTCAACCAGGGTTACGACCCGCGTTTCCTGTTTGTCGGCAACGACGAATACCAACGCATTCTGCGCAGCGGTCTGGCACTGACCGCCGCCATCGCGATCGGTTCGTACGCGTTCAACGCGTCCATCGCCCGGGGGTACGTGCTGGTGGCGATGCCGGTCGCGACCGGCCTCGGCCTGGTGACCCGGTACCTGCACCGGGAACGGGTCCACCGCGCCTGGGCCCGCGGCGCCTGGCTGCGCCGGGTGGTCGTGGTCGGTCACCAGGAGTCCGTCACCCAGCTGACCCGTCAGCTGCGCCACGAGCGCTACCACGGCCTCGACGTGGTGGCCACCTGCGTGCCGGCCGACGAGGTCGACGGCGCCGGCGATCTGTTGGGGTTGCCGGTCTACGCGGGCTTCGACAGCGTGGCCCGGGCCACCCGGCGCAGCCGGGCCGACACGGTGATGGTGCTCGCCTGCCCCGAGCTGCACGGACCCCGGCTGCGCCGACTGGCGTGGCAGCTTGAGCGCCACGACGTCGACCTGGTGCTGTCCAGCGCGCTGCTGGATGTCGGCGGCAGTCGCACCACCATCCGGCCGATGGACGGCCTACCCATGCTGCACGTGGAGCACCTGAGACTCTCCGGAGCCCGCTGGATGATCAAGGACGCGCTCGACCGGCTGGGCGCGGCGGTGGCGCTGATCGTGCTGGCACCCGTTCTGCTGGGCTGCGTGGCCGCGGTGCGGCTGGACCGGCAGGCCCCTGGCCCGGTGCTGTTCCGGCAACAGCGCGTCGGGCGCGACGGCCGCACGTTCACGATGCTCAAGTTCCGCACCATGCGGGTCGACGCCGAACGCCGCCTGGTCGAGCTGGCCGCCCTCAACGACGGCAACGGTCTGCTGTTCAAGCTTCGCCATGACCCCCGGGTCAGCCCGGTCGGACGGGTGCTGCGCCGGTACTCCCTGGACGAGCTTCCCCAGTTGGTCAATGTCCTGCGTGGCGAGATGTCCCTGGTCGGGCCCCGACCGCCACTGCCCAGCGAGGTCGCCCACTATCCCGCCGACATGCACCGTCGGCTGGTCGTCAAGCCGGGGCTGACCGGGTTGTGGCAGGTCTCGGGCCGCTCGGACCTGTCCGCGGAGGAGGCGATGCGCCTGGACCTGCGGTACGTGGAAAGTTGGTCGCTCACCCTGGACCTGGTGATCATGATGCGGACGGTCAAGGCCGTCCTCCGGGCTCCCGGCGCATACTGAACCGGGTGCCATCCCCCCGCGGGGTGGACGTGCCGCCGGCGCCCGCCGCCCGCCTCAGACCGCCGTGTCGGCGCCCTCGCGCTGGTGGGCCCAGACCCGCATGATGTCGCGCACCGAGATCACCCCGAGCACGTCGTCGCCGTCCAGCACCACCAGGTGGCGGAAACCGCCCCGGGCCATCGCCAGCGCCGCTTCGTCCAGGGTCCACTGCGGCCCGGCGTAGACGACGTCCCAGGTGATGTGGGCGGCCGTGCGTTCGACATCGGGGTCGAGCCCCGCGCCGATCGCGTTGAGCAGGTCCCGCTCGGTGATGATGCCGACCCCTTCGGAGTCGGGATCGATCACCACCGCCGACCCGATCCGGCGGGTGGACATCATCTGGGCCACCTGCCGCAGCGTGTGCTCGGGGCCGACCACGAGAACCTGGCTGGACATCGCTTCACGCACAAACATGACGCATCCCCCTTGACACGCACCGTACGGACATCCTGGCCCGCCGGCAGCGGAACGACAAGACTTGCGTCGCGTACCCAAACGTGTCATCGAGAAGGCATCCGGGACGGCTGGATAAGCTCGGCGGGTGTCCACCGAACCATTGCGTTGCGCCGGAGCCCTGATCGTCGACGACGACGGACGGATCTTCTTCCAGCGCCGCTCCGCGCACCGCAGGCTGTTCCCGAACACCTGGGACATCGCCGGTGGGCACGTCGAACCGGGCGAGAGCCTGCAGGAGGCCCTGCGCCGCGAGGTGCACGAGGAGACCGGCTGGACGGTCTCCGTGGTGCTCGGGCAGGTCGGCGAGTACCGCTACCGCGGCGACGACGGCATCGAGCGGGTGGAGAGCGACTTCCTGGTCCGGGTGGACGGCGACCTGCTGCGCCCCCGGCTGGAGGTGGACAAGCACACCGAGTTCCGGTGGCTGGCGGAGCACGAGCTCGATGTCCTGGACGAGCACCGCGACGTCAACGACGGTCTGATCAGGCGGATCGCCGAAGCCGGCTTCGCCACCCTGCGTGCCATCGGCCGCTGACCCGCCACGGGGGCCCGGCCGGTCCGCCGGGGCTATCCTCATCCAGCGACATCCCGTTGACGCGTGCGCGTCGGCCCATGCAGTCCCCAGGAAGGATCGAGCACATGATCGGTTTGGTACTCGCCGCCGGCGCCGGCCGCCGGCTGCGCCCCTACACCGACACGCTGCCGAAGGCCCTGGTACCGGTGGACGGCGACACCACCATCCTCGACATCGCCCTGGCCAACCTCGCCGCCGTGGGCCTCACCGACGTGGCGATCGTGGTGGGTTACCGGGCCGAGGCGGTCGAGCAACGCAAGGACCGGCTGGAGCAGGCGTACGGCGTGCGGCTCACCCTCGTGCACAACGACAAGGCCGAGGAGTGGAACAACGCCTACTCGCTCTGGCTGGCCCGGGAGCAGTTCGCCCAGGGTGCCCTGCTGGTGAACGGCGACACCGTGCACCCGGTGGGGGTGGAGCGCACCCTGCTGGCCCAGCGCGGGCCGGGCATCCTGCTCGCCGTCGACAACGTCAAGAAGCTCGCCGACGAGGAGATGAAGACGATCTTCGACGAGACCGGCCAGCTGACCCGGATCACCAAGCTGATGGACCCGGCCGACGCCTTCGGGGAGTACATCGGCGCCACGGTGATCGAGGCCGAGGCCGCCGCCGGACTCGCCGACGCCCTGGAGGCGACCTGGCGGCGCGACCCCAACCTGTACTACGAGGACGGCTACCAGGAGTACGCCGACCGGGGCGGCGAGGTGCGGGCGGCGACCATCGGCGACGTGCCCTGGGTCGAAGTGGACAACCACGACGACCTGACCCGGGCGCGGGAGATCGCATGCCACTACTAGCCCGTACCGTCATGGCACCGCTGCACATCGACGTGCGCCGCGGCGCCGTGGCCACCCTCGGCCGGATCCTCGCCGACGGACGGATCTCCGCCGGTGGGGACGTCGCCGTGGTGGTCGGCCCGGGCCAGGGCGAGCGGATCGCCGAGCTGATCCGACCGACGCTGGGTGCCGCCGACGTCTACACCACCGCGGGCGGCACCCTGGAATCGGCCAACGAACTCGGCGCCAAACTGCGGGCCCGCTCGTACGACGCGGTGGTCGGCATCGGTGGCGGCAAGACCGTCGACGCCGCCAAGTACGCGGCCACCCGCTGGGGCATTCCGATGGTGTCGGTCGCCACCAGCCTGGCCAACGACGGCGTCGCCTCGCCGGTCGCCAGCCTGGACCACGAGGGGGTACGCGGCTCGTACGGCGTACACATCCCGATCGCGGTCATCGTCGACCTTGACTTCGTCGAGAACGGCCCGGAGCGGCAGAACCGGGCCGGCGTCGGCGAGCTGCTCAGCAACATCTGCGCGCTGGACGACTGGGAGCTGGCCCGGCAGGTCCGCGGCGAACCGGTCGACGGGCTCGCGGCGTCGCTGGCCCGGGTCGGCGCGGAGGCGATCCTGCACCACCCTGGCGACATGACCGACGACGGGTTCGTGACCGTACTGGCCGAATCGCTGATCTCCAGTGGGCTGGCGATGGCGGTCTGCGGCAGCAGCCGGCCGTGCAGCGGTGGCTGCCACGAGATCTCCCATGCCTTCGACGCGTTGCTGCCGGGTACCGCCTCGCATGGCGAACTCGTCGGGCTCGGCGGACTGTTCTGCACGTTCCTGCGCGGCGACGAACGCCGGTTCGGGCAGATCGCCGACTGCCTCGGCCGGCACAACCTGCCGCGCACCCCGGCCGACCTCGGAATCACCGCCGGGCAGTTCGTGGACGTGGTGGCCTTCGCGCCGCGCACCCGGCCGGACCGCTACACCATCCTCGAACACCTGGCACTGCGCCCCGACCAGATCCGCGACCGGGTGACGGACTACGTCGATGCCCTCGCCCGCCGCTGACCCGTCGCGTGGGCCCGATCCGTCGCGCGGGGTGGATCCGTCGCGCGGGGGCGATCCGTCGCGCGGGGGCGATCCGGGGCCGGGGCCGGCCGACTTCTACCGGGTCAACCGCGGCGGTGGGCTGTTCAGCGAGGCGGTGAGCCAGCGCATCGGCGCCCACCTGGCCGCGTGGGCGCACCGCAACGCGCTGGCCCCGACGACACTGACCGTGGCCAACCTGGGGCTGGGCTGCGCGGTGTCCGCCCTGGTGGTCGCCCTCGCCGGTCCGGTGACGACCGGCGCCGTGCCGGCCTGGATACCGGGTCTACTGGCCCTGCTCGGCTGGCAGTTGGCGTACGCCCTCGACTGCGCCGACGGTCAGCTGGCCCGGGTGACCGGCACGACCAGCGCGGCCGGCGCCCGGGTCGACGTGCTGTGTGACGTCGCCGCGCAGATCGCGCTGGTCGCCGCGCTGGCCGCCGTGGCCACCGCCCAGCAGCCGTCGGTGCCGGCGTGGTTGGTGGCGGCGTTCGCCGGCAGCTGGATGGTCAACCTGGTCACCTCGGTGATGCAGTCCGGACCCCACGCCGGCAGCATGATCACCTCTCGGTCGCTGCCGGTGCGGGTGGCCAAGCTGGTTCGCGACTACGGCGCGGTGATCGCGGTCGCCGGCGTGGTGCTCACCGTGGCGCCGGGCTGGACGATCTGGCTGATCGCCTTCTTCACCCTGGTCAACGGCGGCTTCCTGCTGGCCAGCATCGGCTTCGCGGCCCGCACGGCGCTGCGGGACTGACGGCTGCGGGACTGACGCGCGCGGTCACCCGCGGGGCAACGGCCGGCTCACACCTGCACCGGGAGCGTGGCGGAGGAGCCGAGTACGGTGCCGGTGCCGTCCAGGGCTTCGGCCACCACGTAGACCGGCCGGCCCGGCACGGTGAGCACCGTCTCGAACCCGGTCCGGGCGGCCTCGGCGACCACCGGCAACGGAGTGGTGGGCTGATTGCCGGCCCGCACCCGCCACCTGCTCACTCCGGTGGCGCCGTTCCAGCTGACGTGCACGATCACGTTGCCGCCCTCGACGCGCAGGGTCAGCGCCGGTTGGTCGGCCGGCTTGCCGACCCATTCGAAGCGGTACCCACGGTATGACTGGTTGTCCAACGGCAGGTGCCCGGCGAAACGCAGCGTCCCGTCCGGGGCGTGCTCCGAGAAGTGCGGCTGCTGTCCCCAGCCGACGAAGGATCCGCCGTCGTCGAGTTCCTGCAGACCGCCCTGGGAGGGTCCGAGCAGCTTGTTCGGATGGAGGAACTCGCGCACGAAGGTGGCCGTGCGCGCCGCCTCGTCCAGTCGCAGCACCAGACCGCGCGACTGCGAGCCCGTGGTGGCCAGCGCCGGAATGCCGGCGACGTTGTCGAACAGGCCGTAGGTGCCGTCTCGGCGCCGGCGGATGTCGTGCTGCCAGGAGAACGCGGCGCGCTCGCCGATGGCGAAGTCGCTGCGCTTGCCGCCGAGGCGCCACAGCACCGCGCCGGTCCTCCGGTGGATCTTGTAGCAGGCCCAGGTGTGCCGGGCCGACATCAGCAGGTTGCCGTCGGCGTCCAGGCCGACCGAGTTCGGGTGCAGGTAGTCGAACGGCATATTGATCTTGTCGCCCTGCGGCAGCGGCGAGTACGACTCCGCCGTGGTGATGTGGTCCCGGGCCCGCCACTCGAAAACCTTGCGACCGGTGGCGATGTCGATCTCCTGGATCACGCCGTCGTGCAGCACACCGTTGGCCGGGCCGCCCAACGCCGACAGGTCGACCGGCACCAGCTCGTAGACCAGGAACAACGCGGTGTTGTTCGGCGTGATCACGAAATCGTGCTGGTCGGCCTGCTCGGCACCGCTGGCCCGCACCCGGGCCACCTCGCGGTAGGACGCGTCGACGATGACGAACTCGCCCTGGCCGACGCCCTGCCCGCCGGTGCCGCCGATGGTTCCCTCCCACCAGGTCAGCACCGGCTGGCCTCGGTAGCGCTGCACCTTCAGGTCGATCGCGACCGTCGCCGGATCGGAGACCTTGCGGAACCACACCGGCGAGCCGGTGTCGTCGACGATCAGCGGTCCCCACAGGCCGGCGCCGGAGGCGGGGGTGAGGAAGACATAGCCGGGCTGGGCACCCCTGGCCGGGTGGGTGACGGTGACCTCGGGTAGGGCGCGCAGATCCGGCCGGGACCGGTACCGGGGCGGTGGCCCGGGGGGCGGTTGGGCGACCGGTGGGGCGTCGTCCGCCCCGGCCAGGGCGTATCCGCCGCCGACACCGGCCAGCGCGGCCGCGGCGGCGCCGCCGCCGGCCAG
>DASVVF010000441.1:0-2585 GCA_036386695.1 Catenuloplanes sp.
TAGCGGGGCCGCGCTGTGGGCACCGGGCCGGCGGCGAACGTGCCCGCGGCCACCACGAGGGAGGCATCATCGTGCCCGAGCTGCCCGAGGTCGAGACCGTCCGGCAGGGCCTGGCCACCTGGGTGGCCGGCCGTCGGTTCGACGCCGTGCAGGTCCACCATCCCCGCGCGATCCGCCGGCACCTGCCGGGGCCGGCGCACTTCAGCGCGGTGCTGGCCGGCCGCACGGTCCTCGACGTGGCCCGGCGCGGGAAGTACCTGTGGCTGCCGCTGGACTCCGGCGACGCCCTCATCGGCCACCTCGGGATGAGCGGACAGCTGCTGATGCAACCCGCCGACGCTGTGGACGAGCCGCACCTGCGGGTCCGGTTCACCTTCGCGGACGGCGGCCCGGAGCTGCGTTTCGTCGACCAGCGTACGTTCGGCGGGCTGGCGGTTTCCCCTGGTGGCGCCGGCCTGCCCAGCGAGATCGCGCACATCGCCCGGGACCCGATCGATCCGGCGTTCTCCGACGCCGGGTTCGTCGCCGCGTTGCGCCGCCGGCGGACCGAGGTCAAGCGGGCCCTGCTGGACCAGAGCCTGATCTCCGGCGTGGGTAACATCTACGCCGACGAGGCGCTGTGGCGGGCGAGGCTGCACGGTGCCCGGCCCACCGAAGCGCTGACCAGGCCGGCGGCACTGCGGCTGTTGGGTCACGTGCGCGATGTGCTGGCCGCCGCGATCGTGGCCGGCGGCACCAGCTTCGACGCGCTCTACGTCAACGTCAACGGCCAGAGCGGGTACTTCGACCGATCGCTCAACGTCTACGGACGCGAGGGTCTGCCGTGCCGGCGGTGCGGGGCGGCGATCCGCCGGGAGGCGTTCATGAACCGCTCCTCGTTCAGTTGCCCGCGCTGCCAACCCCGACCGCGCGTTCCGATCACCCGGTAGTGCCGGGGGTGGGGCTATCCGGCGCCGAACATCTGGGTCCACACCGGGGTGGATCCGTCGTAGGCCAGGCCCACGCCGGTCTCCTTGGCGGCGCAGTTGACGATGTTCCGCCGATGCCCGTCGCTGTCCATCCAGGCCTTCATCACCTCGGCCGGCGTCGGCTGGCCCTTGGCGATGTTCTCCCCGATCGGCCTCGGGTAGCCGGCCTGCTTGGCGCGGGCCCACGGGGTGCTGCCGTTGCGACCGTCGTGGCTGAAGTAGTCGTTGCGCGCCATGTCGCCGCTGTGCGCCCGGGCGGCCGCGCGCAACCGCTCGTCGGTACGCACCGGCTGGCAACCGGCGGCGGCGCGCTTCTCGTTGACCAGGATGGTCACCTCGTTCTCGGCGGTGGTGCTCGTGTCGGTGGCGGGTTCCTGCGGGCGCGGCTTGCCGGCCCGCTGGTCGCTCGCGGCCGGGTTCGCGGCCGGGGGCCGCTTGGCCGGCGCCGTGCCGGGCGGACGCGCCCGCGGGGTCTCCCGCGCCCGCAGCACCCCGACCCCGGCTGGTGTCGGGATACCGCCGGCCGGGGGTACCCCGGTCGCGGCGGGTGCGCCGGCGGGGCCGGGTGCCCCGGCCTGAGTCGGTACGCCACCGTGGGTCGGCACCCCGCCGCCCGGGGCCGCCGAGCTGGCCACCGCGGAGTCCGGGGCGTCGCGCGTGCCGGTGTTCTCCGCCGCGGCCCTGGTGGGTGCGTCGGGCAGCAGGACCACCCCGGCGCTGAACGCGGCGAGCAGCGCGCCCACCAGCAGGGCCAGCCGAACGGGGGGCGGTGGACCGCCCGCGGGTCGATGCCGGCCGGGGTCCGCGGACACGCCGGTAGCGGCGGAGCCATCAGGCATGCTGGAACCGCCGGTTCCACCGGGCATGCTGGAACCGGCGGTTCCACCAGGGTGGCCCGTCTCGTCGGTCGGGTCGACTCGCGGGTGCACGGCAACGCCTCCGGTCGGATTGGTCGGTCGGATTGGTCGGTGGTCCGGGTCGGGTGACTCGGCGCCTGACGGTAGGCGCCGGACGCAGACTCCGGCAAACCGGCTAAGAAAGATCTAAGGGGATAATAAGCAACCACACGTGTCGCGTGTCACGCTTCAGAAACATGCGGCACAGGGGTCCAACGCTTGACTCAGCAGGGGGATCGGCGGAATATAGGAGTGTCGCCAGTCGCGCCCGTTTGTGCCCACGTGTGCCCGTGGGTGCAGGTTCGCGATCATGCTGGGCGCGCGTTGGCCGGCTTTTCCGGCAGCGCTTTACAAGGAGACGAAATGGCGAAGGCCCTCTACGGCCACGTAGGTGCGGCGCCAGACCGGCGCCTGCTCGACGAGGTCACCCGACTGCGTTCCAGAGTGCAGGCATTGGAGTTCGAGATCACCCGCCTCCGGGCAGAGAATGATCGTCTAGCTGCCGCGGCTGCTGAAAGCGACGATCTGTTGCGTCTGCCGGAGCCGGCGCTGACCTGATCTCCGGATGCCGGGCAGGCGGCCCGGTGTCCAACGCCTGTTCCCTTTGACGCACCACCTCAAGCGCGCCGACACACCTGTGGCGGCGCGCAGTTTTTTGCCCACCACCGGCCCACCACCGGCCCACCACCGGCCCGCCGCGGGTCCGCTCACCGCGGCCCCG
>DASVVF010000442.1:0-4530 GCA_036386695.1 Catenuloplanes sp.
TCGGCGATCGCCGCGCTGGAAGGGGGAACGCCGACCAACGGCGCGGAGGCGGCGATGCTGGCCCGGCTGCCCAAGCTCGCCGAGGGAGTGCTGGCTCGCATTCCGCGCCTGGACGCGGTGCGGGAGGTGATCCGGTACCAACTGCCCACCGAGCGGGCGGCCGGAACCGCCCTGTCCGCCGAGGCCCCGCCGGGAGCGCGCCTGCTGCAGGCGGCCCGTGAGTACGACGCGCTGGTCTGGCGCGGTACCCCGGCGGACCTGGCGCTGGCGACGCTGTCCTCCCGCAAGACACACGCGGAGGAGATCCTGCGGGAACTCGCCGAGATGAGTGGGATGCGCCTGCCCAACGAGGCGGTACGCGAGGTCCAGATCGACGAGCTGATGATCGGACACGAGTTGGCCGACGACCTGTGCAGCGCCAAGGGGTTGTTGCTGGTGTCGCGTGGCCAGGTGATCACAGAGCGCCTGCTCATCCGGGTCCGCAACTTCGAAACGACCACCGGTTTGCAGGGCAAGATCCTGGTCGTCGCCCTGTAGTTCCGGTGTGCCTTCGGCGGCCGGGGTCGTGACCCGGTCCCGGTGCTGTCCGCGGCGGCGATGTCGGCTGCCACGCTTGGTGGGAGTTGGGGTGGGCGGATGGCGGCGGATTCCCAGACGAGGCGGCGGCTGAGCCGGTTCCCCTTCGTGAGCTGGCTTGTGGTTCCGTGCGTCCAGGTCGGAACCGCCGTGGCGTTCTTCGTCCTGGACGGCAGCCTGCCACACGCGGTGTTGCTCCTGCTGTTCAACGCCTTGACCGTGACGGCGCTGGTGGTGGCGGCGCGGCGCGACAGCGCCCCGACGGGATGGCGGGTGCTCGGCGCGGCGCAGGTGTTCAACGCCGGCGCGTGGGCGACCTGGTACCTCTACCCCGTCCTGGCGGGCCTGCCCAGCCCGCCCCTGGTGGGCGACGTGCTGTTCGTCGCGTCCTACGTCATGTCGGTGGTGGGGTTGGGCCTGCTGGCCCGCGCCCACGGCGCGGATCGGCGGGCCGTGCTGGACGCCGCCATCCTGGCGACCGCGGTGGCCGTGGTGCTGTGGGTGGTGTTGCTGGCCTACCAGGACGAGTCGCCGGCGGTGGCCGGCCTGGCTGCCGTCATCGCCCGCGCCTACGTGGTGCTGGACCTGTGCTTGCTGGCCGTGGCGGCGGCGTTGGCGTTCACCGCCCGGCGGTGGGCGAGTTCCCGACTGATCTTCGGGTGGGTGGCGTTGCAGCTGGCCGGGGACAGCGTGTTCAACGTCCAGGTGTTCAACGGCACGTTCGCGTTCGGCACGCCGGTGTTCGCGTGGTGGCTGCTCTCCCTGGGTTTTCTGTCCGCCGCCGCGTTGTCGCCGGCGCCGCCGAGACCCGCCGCGCCGGGACGGTCCTGGCTGCGGCGGCTCACCGTCGCCGCGGCGGTGTTGGCGTTGCCGACCATGCTGGTTGTCCGCTCGGTGCAGTCCTCGGCTGAGGACGTCGTCATCATCGCTGGCGGCTCCATCATGGTGACGGTCCTGGCCATGGCACGGGTGCTCGTCTCCGAGCGGGGCCGGACCCTGCCGTCGGGCGCGCGGGCGGCGTTGCGGCGTTCCGTCGTACGGCTCAGCGCGGGCTTCGTCGCGCTGGCGATCCTGCCCTTGGCGGGGCTGACGTACCTGTCGGTGCGGGAGGCCCAGCAGACCGTCGACGCGGAAGTGCGCCGTCGGCTGACCACGAGTGCTGACGTCACGACGACCTACCTGCACGACCACCTGGCCGGAATGCAGGCCCTGACCGCCTCCTACGCCGAACGCCAGCTCCTGGCGGCCGCCCTGTCCAGGAGCGACCCGCAGCCGGCGGAGTTGCAGGCGCATCTGACGTCGCTGGACGCCCGCAGCCCGGAGTTCGTGGGTGCGTGGCTGGTGGGCCCGACCGGCACGATGCTGGCGTTCGACCCGCCGCAGCCGACGGTCATCGGTCGCGACTTCGGCCACCGGGACTACTTCCGTGGCCCGCGTGACTCCGGTCGCCCGTACGTCTCCGAGGCATTCGAGACGGCACTGCCCGGACAACCCCGCGTCGTGGCGGTCTCCGCGCCGGTGATCCGGGCCGGCAGGTTCCTCGGCGTGATCGCCGTGGGGTACCGCTTGGAGGCGCTGCGGAAGTTCACCGACGAGCTCGCCGCGGTGCAGCGCATCGACCTGCGAGTGGCCGACCGGCGGGGAACCCTGCTCACCGGCACCAACGCCGGGGTGACCGGCCTGCGATCCGTCGCGCGCGACGAGCACATCGGGGCCGCCCTCGCCGGGCAGCGAGGCTGGGCCAGGGAGGTCGAAGACGGCGTCGACACGCTCATCGCCTACCAGCCCATCACCCAGCTGGGCTGGGCGGTCGAAGCGGAGATACCGGCGCAGCTGGCGTACGCCGGCGCCAGCCGCTTCACCGGCCGGATCCTGGCCGTCGCGTCGCTGCTGGCCCAGGTCCTGTTGGTGGGGTTGGTGCTGGCGGTGCGGGTGGAGCGTCGTCGCCGCGTCGTCGAAGCGGAGCTTGCCGAGGCCCGCGACGAGGCGCTGACCGCCTCGCGGTTGAAGTCGGATTTCGTGGCGAACATGAGCCACGAGATCCGCACCCCCATGAACGGGGTCATCGGCTTGACCACCCTGCTCACCGAGACCCACCTCGACGCCCGGCAACGCGACTACGTCACCACGATCGAGAGTTCCGCCGACGCGCTGCTCAACGTCATCAACGAGATTCTCGACTTCTCCAAGATCGAGGCCGGGATGCTGGCCCTCGACCCGGTCGACTTCGACCCGCGGGCCCTGGCCGAGGAGGTCGTCGCGCTCATCGCCGCGTCGGCGCACCACAAGGGGCTGGAAATCGCCACGCTCGTGCACCCGGCCATGCCGCCGGTGCTGCGCGGCGACGCCCACCGCATCCGTCAGGTCCTGACAAACCTGGTCTCCAACGCCGTCAAGTTCACCACCTCCGGCGAGGTGGTCATCGAGGTGACCGTCGCCCAGCAGCTCGACGACTCCAACCTGTGCCCGGTGCTCTTCGCCGTCAAGGACACCGGCATCGGCATCCCGGCCGAGCGTCACCACGACCTGTTCGAAGCCTTCACCCAGGCCGACACCTCGACGACCCGCCGCTACGGCGGCACCGGCCTGGGCCTGACCATCAGCCGCCGGCTCGTCGACCTCATGGGCGGCACCATCGAACTACACAGTGAGATCGGACAGGGCAGCACGTTCCACTTCACCCTGCCCCTGCGGGCAGCGAACACCGCACCACGACCGGAGCCGCTGCCAGGAGACCTGTCCGGCCTGCCCGCGCTCATCGTGGACGACAACGCGACCAACCGCCAGGTTCTGCACGACCTGCTGCTCACCTTCGGCATGCGCCCCGTCGCGGTCCACAGCGGCCCGGCGGCGCTGCAGGCCCTGCGAACGGCCGCCGACCTTGGCGATCCGTACCAGGTGGCGCTGCTGGACAAACACATGCCTGACATGGACGGCATCCAGCTCGCCAACGCGATCGCCGCCGGGCCGCAGGCGGGTGTCACCCGCCTGGCGATGCTGACCTCCACCGACCAGTCCGCGGACGTGGCGGCCGCCCGGGCGGCCGGCGTCGAGGTCTACCTCACCAAGCCGGTGCGGGCCGCTCAGCTGCGCTCCGCCATCCTGCAGCTGTTGAACCTCTCACCCACCCCGGCGCCGGCGGCGGACGCGGACCCCGGTCGGTGGGCGCCGACGCCGGGCACCCGGGTCCTGGTGGCCGAGGACAACGAGGTCAACCAGCAGGTCATCACCGGGATGCTCGCCGCCCTCGGTTACCAGAGCGACACCGCGACCGACGGGCAGTCCGCCCTGGACATGTTGCGCTACCGCCATTACGACGCGGTCCTCATGGACGTACAGATGCCCGGCATGGACGGCCTGGAGGCGACCCGCCGGATCCGGCAGTCCCCTGGCGCCCTTCGCGAAATCCCCGTCATCGCCCTCACCGCCTCGGCGCTCGCCTCCGACGAGCAACGCTGCATGCGTGCCGGCATGGACCACTTCCTGTCCAAGCCGATCCGCAAGCACACGTTGGCGCAGATGCTGTACGCGGCCATCACCAAGCGCATCGACCGCACCGGCACCGGGGCGGTGCAGCGCCAGACCGCCACGCCGGCGCCCCCCGGAACCGCCACGTCGACCAACGCGGACACCGGGCTGACACCGGAACCGGAACCACCGGAGCTGGACCCCGCGTCCCTCGCCGAACTGCGCGAGATGGGCCCCGCGTTTCTCAACCGGCTCGTACCCTCCTACCTCAACAACGCCCGCGCGACCGCGGCCCAGATGAGCGCGGCCGCCGCCCGAGCCGATCTCACCGAACTCGCCCGCCTGGCACACAAGCTCCGCGGAAGCAGCGGAACCCTCGGCGGGCACCACCTGGCCGCTACCTGCACCACCCTGGAGGAAGCCGCCCGGGCACTCGACACCGACCGGGTGCACACACTGGCAGCGACCACGATCGAGGAAACCGAA
>DASVVF010000443.1:0-3266 GCA_036386695.1 Catenuloplanes sp.
GGTGCCCCGGTGGTGGGCGCCGGTTGCCCGGAGCGGGCCGGTGGGCCGCCGACCGGCACCGGTCCGGTGGTCGGCGTGGCGGGCGGGGGCTTCGGGTCGACCGGCCGCGATGTCGGGTCGGCCGGCGGCGCGGTGCGTACGTCGGCCGTCGGGCCGGTCAGCGGGGCCGGTGCCGAGCCCGGTAACACCAGGCCCGGGACCTGCGCCTGGCCCAGGTACGGCTCGGTACGCAGCGACAGGCCGAGCAGTACGGCCGCGGCCAGTGCCACCACCGAGGCCATCGTGGCCACCAGGAGCCGTAGCGGCGACCGCTGCGGTGCCGATCCGCCCCGCTGCCCGGTGCGGTCCGCCTCGGTGCCGGCCGCGTTGGTGCCGGCCGTGTTCATGCCGGCCGCGTTGGTGCGGGCCCGGTCGGTGCCGGCCGGGTCGGCCCCGGGTCCCGGGTCGGCCGCGCCGGCGTGGGTCGTGTGGTCGCGGTGCGGGTCGGTCCTGTGCCCGGTGTGGGGCGGGTCGGTGCGGGCCGGGTCGGTGGGGGTGGGGACCTGCGCGGCCACCGGCCGGACGACGGTGATCGGCAGGACGACGGTCGGCGCGAGCATCGTGGCGACCTGCGGGTCGAGCGGCAACTGGGCGCGCAGCACCTCGCCGACGTGGCGGGCGGTGGGGCGCAGCTGCGGGTCGCGGGACAGGCAGCGCTGGCAGATGTCCGCCACCGCGGGCGGGAGTCCCGGCACGTCGGTCAGTGGCGGGATGTCCTGCTGCAGGGCCTCGGTCAGGTCGTCCCAGGTGTCGGCCGGGTACGGAACCGATCCGGTGAGGGTCTCGAACAGCAGCACGCCGAGCGAGTAGGTGTCGGTGGTGGGCTGGGCCGGTCGCCCGTCGAGGCGTTCTGGGGCGACGTAGGCCGGCGTACCGAAAGTGTCGCCCTCCTCGTCCTCGTCCGGCGCGCCGACGTGGGTGGCGATGCCGAAGTCGAGCACCTTGGCCCCGACCGCGGTCAGCATGATGTTGGCGGGGGTGACGTCCCGGTGCACGATGCCGAGCCGGTGCGCGGCGGCGAGCCCCTCGGCGACCTGGGCGCAGATCTCGGTGGCGTCGCTCCAGGGCAGCGGGCCACCGCGCAGCCGGGCCTCCAGCTCCTCCCCGGAGAGCAGCTCCATCACGACGAAGGACGTGATCGTGCCATCGGGGGCGATGGATTCGCCGTAGTCGTGCACCGCGGTGACATGCGGGTGCACCAGCTGGGCGGCGGCGCGGGCCTCCTCGCGGACCATGTCGCGGAACTTCGCGTCGGCGGCCAGCGCCGCGGCCAGGACCTTGACCGCGACCAGCCGGTCCAGCACCTCGTCGCGGGCACGCCAGATCACCGACATGCCGCCGAGGCCGATCGGATCGATCAGGCGGTACCGACGGCCGAGGAGCTCGCCCGCGCGCAGTCCCGTCATCTGGATGTCGCACCTGCCAAGGGGAGTCGGGGGGTCGTATCAGGTTCCGTCAATCCGTGGGCAATGTCAACGTCGCCGACAGTTACCACCTACCCGGACATTGAACGGTTAAGCAGACGACCCCGTTCGGTGCGGGGGCCACGGTCCCGGCCGCCGCAAACGGCGACCCAGTCGGAGACGGGGTCGGGGGTGCGCCGAGCGGCTCAGCGCGGGTAGGCGCGCGTCTCCGCGGCCTTGACCGCCGCCCACACCTGGGCGCCGACCATCAGGTCCAGGGCAGCGGCGGCCGCCGGCGTCACGTCGGCCGCCACCGGCACCGGCCCGTCCAGGTGCACCCGCAGGTTGTCGCCGTGCCGTTCCACCCCGTCGACCCGGGCCGGCCAGGTGTTGCGGGGGCTGCCGTCGGGTGCGGTCCGGAACACCGACACGGCGGCCGGCGAGAACGCCACGAAGACCGGCCCGCTGGCCGGGTCGGCGACCGTGAACGTCGGGCCGCCGGCCAGCACCACCGACGAGCCGTCGGCGGTTCCCCGATGCAGGTTCAGGCCGACCAGCCGGGCCACGTAGGCGGTCCGCGGCCGACGGGTGATCTCGGCCGGGTCGCCGTCCTGCACCACCCGGCCGGCTTCCAGCACCACGACGCGGTCGGCCAGCACCATCGCGTCCAGCGGGTCATGGGTGACCACGACACTCGAGCCGTCGTGGGCGCCCAGGTGCTGGCGCAGCCCCGCCCGGACCTGGGCCCGGGTGTCGACGTCCAGGGCGGCCAGTGGCTCGTCGAGCAGCAGCAACCTCGGCTCGCCGACCAGCGCCCGGGCCAGCGCCACCCGCTGCGCCTGGCCGCCGGACAGTTCCCGGGGTCGGCGGGCCCCGAACCCGGCCAGTCCCACCCGGTCCAGCCAGGCCGCGGCCCGCTCCCGCGCCACCGCCCGGCGTACCCCCCGGCTGCGGGGTCCGAAGGCGACGTTCTCCAGCGCCGACAGGTGCGGGAAGAGCAGATAGTCCTGGAACACCACGCCCACCGGGCGGTGTGCGGGAGGCACGAACACGCCGGCCCCCGGATCGTCGAGCACGGTGCCGCCCACCCGGATGTGGCCGCCGTCCAGCGGCAGCAGACCGGCCAGCGCCCGTAACGCGGTCGACTTGCCCGCCCCGTTCGGACCGAGCAGCGCCACCACCTGCCCGTCCGGTACGTCGAGGCGCGCATCGAGGCGGAAACCGCCCCGCTCGACCAGCAGGTGCGCGCCGAGGCTCACGAGACTCCCGTCCAGCGGTCCCGCAGCAGCGCCAGGATGGCGACCGAGACGGTCAGCATGACCAGACTCAGCACGATGGCGGCGGCCGGGTCGGTCTCCAGGGCGCGGTAGACCGCCACCGGCATGGTCTGGGTCCGGCCGGGAAAACTGCCGGCGAACGTGATGGTGGCGCCGAACTCGCCCAGCGCCCGCGCCCAGCACAGCACCCCGCCGGCCAGCACCCCGGGCGCGACCAGCGGCAGGGTGACCCGACGGAACGTGGTCCACCGCGACGCGCCCAGGGTCGCGGCGGCCTCCTCGTAGCGCGGGTCGGCGCCGCGCAGGGCGCCCTCGACCGCGATGATCAGGAACGGCATCGCCACGAACGCCTCGGCCAGCACCACAGCGGCGGTGGTGAACGGTATCGTCACCCCGAACCAAGTGTCCAGGTAGGACCCGAGGAGCCCGCGCCGGCCCAGCAGCAGGAGCAGCGCCACCCCACCCACCACCGGTGGGAGCACCAGCGGCAGCGTGACCAGCGCCCGGACCAGGCGCCGGCCCGGGAACGGCACCCGGGCCAGCACCC
>DASVVF010000444.1:0-8464 GCA_036386695.1 Catenuloplanes sp.
CCGCGCCGCCTTCGACCCCGACTGACGCAGCGCCCGGCCGCGCCGGTGGCCACCTCGGCACGCGATACTGACCTCATGGGAAAGGTCCACGAACGGATAGACGACCGGTTGCGCGCCTTCATCGAGGCGCAGCACATGTTCTTCACCGCGACCGCGCCGCTGTCGGGTGACGGCACGGTGAACCTTTCACCCAAGGGCCTGACCGGGTCTTTCGCCGTCATCGACGACCTGACCGTGGCGTATCTCGATTTCGCCGGCAGCAACGCCGAGACGATCGCCCACCTGCGGGAGAACGGCCGGATCACGCTGATGTGGTGCGCGTTCCAGGGGCCACCGAACATCGTGCGTATCCACGGGCGCGGCGAGCCGGTCTTCCGGGACGACCCCCGCTGGACGCGGTTGACCGCCCACTTCCCGGGCATCGACGCCGGTCAGCACGGGTTGCGGGCGGTCATCGTCGTGCGGGCGGAGTTGATCCGGGACACCTGCGGCTTCGCCGTGCCGTTCATGGGTTACGACGGGGACCGGGATCTGCACGCCAAGCGCTTCGCGCGCGAGGACGACGAGTCGCTGAGCGCCTACTTCGAGAAGAAGGAACACATCGCCGCCAGCATCGACGGGCTACCCGGCCTGCCGCTGCCGTTGCCGCCGACTCCCCGCGCCGCGCCGGCGGCGCCCTGAGCGGGTTTTTTCGCGGGCGATCGGCAATGCCCGGGCCCGGCGTCCGGGAACTGCCTAGGGTTGGTCGTTATGGACCTTCGGATTTCGCACTGCTTCGTGGTCGTGCAGGACATGGACCAGGCGCTCACCTTCTACCGGGACGCTCTGGAGCTCGAGGTGCGCAACGACGTCACGTTCGAGAACATGCGCTGGCTGACCCTGGGTTCGCCGAGGCAGCCGGACGTGCAGGTGGTGCTGGAGTTGACGTCCAACCACCCGCGGATCTCCGCCGACGACCAGCGGGCGCTGGAGGACCTGCTCGCCAAGGGGCTGCTCAAGGGGCTGATCTTCGTGACCGACAGCTGCGACGAGACCTTCGGGAAGATCCGGGCGTCGGGCGCCGAGGTGCTGCAGGAACCGGTCGACCAGCCGTACGGGGTGCGTGACTGCGCGTTCCGCGATCCGTCCGGCAACATGGTGCGGTTCTCGCAGGAGATTCCCCGCCGCCCATAGCGGAGGGCCGGGCACAGCCGAGGGCGCCGGGGGGACTCCGGAGGCATATATAAGAACATCGATCGCTGCTATGCTGTGCGCCACCTTCGGCCCACAGGAGATGACCCATGCGCAGCGCTCACCCTCGGCGTTTCCGGGCAGTCGCCCTGGCGTCGGCCGCCGTGGCCGCCGTGGCGGCGGCCGCCATCGTGCCGCTGGCCAACGCCGAGGCGGCCAGTACGTTGCGCCAGCTGGCCGAGGCCCGGGGCATCCACTTCGGATCGTCGCTGGATCCCGAGCCGCTGCAACGGGAGCCGACCTACCGCACCATCGCGGCCACCGAGTTCAACGCGATGACCACCGGCAACACCCTCAAATGGGACTGGGTGGAGCCGAACCGGGGCCAGTTCAACTGGACCGCCGGGGATATGGAAGTCAAGTTCGGCAACGACAACGGGCAGAAGGTCCGGGGGCACACCCTGGTCTGGCACAACCAGTACCCCGCCTGGGTCAACAACTTCTCCGGCTCTGCCCTGCGCGACATCGTCCAGAGCCACGTCACCACCGAGGCCCGGCGGTATGCCGGGAAGATCTACGCCTGGGACGTGGTGAACGAGCCGTTCGAGGAGAACGGCAGCCGCCGGCAGAGCATCTTCCAGACCCGCCTGGGTGACTCCTACATCGCCGACTCGTTCCGCTGGGCGCGGGCGGCCGACCCGAACGCGAAGCTGTATCTGAACGACTACAACGTCGAGGGCGTCAACGCCAAGAGCGACGCCATGTACAACCTGGTCCGCTCGTTCAAGGCCCAGGGCGTCCCGATCGACGGCGTCGGCCTGCAGGCGCACTTCGTCCTCGGTCAGGTGCCGGCCACCCTGCAGCAGAACATCGCCCGCTTCGCCGCCCTCGGCGTGGACGTCGCCATCACCGAGCTGGACGTGCGGATGCCGTTGCCGGCCACCAGCGCCAAACTCACCCAACAGGCCCGGGACTATGCCACGGTGGTCCGGGCCTGCCTGGCCGTGTCGCGGTGCGTCGGGATAACCGTCTGGAGCTTCACCGACCGGTACTCCTGGATCCCCAGCACCTTCCCCGGCACCGGGGCGGCCCTGCCCTGGGACGCGAACTACCAGCACAAACCGGCGTACGACGCGATCGCCACGGCGCTGGGTGCCGGCACCGCGCCCGGGAGTACCACCCAACTCGTCGGGGTGGCCTCGGGTAGGTGCCTGGACGTGCCCAACGGCAGTCAGGTGGACGGGACCCGGGCGCAGATCTGGGACTGCAGCGGCAACGCCAACCAGCGGTGGACCGCCACCGCAGCCGGCGAACTGCGCTCCGGCGGCGTGTGCCTGGACGCCCGGGCCCGGGGCCGTACCCCCGGGACCGTGGTCGACCTCTATCGCTGTAACGGCGGCCCCAACCAGAAATGGAATCTGAATACGAACGGGGCCATTACCGGGGTCGACTCCGGCCTTTGTGTCGACGTTGCCGGTGCCGGGACGGCCAATGGCACGCTGATCGTGTTGTGGACCTGTAGCGGCGCGGCCAACCAGCGCTGGACCCGCCGCGCGTAGCGGTCCGCTCACCGTGGGTTGACCCACCGGGCGTCAGGCAGAGGTTGCCGGGCGCCCGGTTTTCGCTGCCCGGACGGGTGCCCCGCCGGGCGGACGCATTGACATCCCTCGATAACTCGGCGATAGTTAGTAGTACGCTCAAACTAACCAGCGCCCGAGGGCATTGAGCGCCGCCATTCTGAAGCTTTGCTTAAGAAGTCTTTTCGTCGGTTGCCCCGGCCTTTCCGGTCGAGCATCCTTCGGGCGGCCCTGCCCTGGCCGACCGAAACAGCGTGCGGCTGTCCGACGCCACTCAGTAGTTTTCGAACCCCCCTTGGAGAGCGATCCCATGGCGACCTCAGTCGATCCGTACCCCGGCCCGCCGGGACCAGCCGTCCGCCGCCCGCGCGGCGCCCGACAGTGGGCCGTGGTCACCATGGTGGTCGCCCTGGGCGCGCTGCTGGTGCCGTTCGTGGTGCTGAGCGCCGCGGCGTCCAGCGCTGCCGTGATCGACTCCGGCGGTAGCTATCTGCTGCTCGCCGGCCACAGCGGTAAGGCGCTGGAGGTGGCCGGCTCGTCCACCGCCGACGGCACGGCCGTCTCGACGTTCGCGCGCAACGGCGGTACCCATCAGCAGTGGCGCCTCACGCTGACCGGTGGCTACTACACGATCGCCAACGTCAACAGTGGCAAGGTGTTGGACGTGGCGGCCAGTTCGACGGCCGACGGTGGGATCGTCAACCAGTGGACGGCCCACGGTGGCGGCAACCAGCAGTGGTCGATCGTCGACGCGACGGCCAGCACCGTGAAGGTCGTCAACCGGGCCAGTGGCAAGGCGCTGGACGTGACCGGCCGCTCCACCGCCGACGGGGCCCCGGTCGTGCAGTGGACCGACAACGGCGGCACGAACCAGCAGTGGACCCTGGTCCCGGTCGGCGGCCCGGTGAACCCCGGTACGCCCGGGCCGTCCACGCCCGGGCCGGCCGCGCCGACCGGGCCGTACACCTGGCGGAACGCCGAGATCGTCGGTGGCGGCTTCGTCACGGGTCTGGTCTTCAACGCGACGGCGCGGGATGTGTTGTACGCCCGTACCGACATGGGTGGGGCGTACCGCTGGGACGCCGGCGCGCGCCGGTGGGTGGCGTTGACCGACTTCGCCGGGCCCGATGACTGGAACCTGCTGGGCATCGAGAGTATGGCCAGTGACCCGGTGGATCCGAACCGGTTGTATGTCGCCGCGGGGACGTACACCAACGACTGGGCCGGCAATGGCGCCATCCTGCGCTCGACCAACCAGGGCCGCAGCTTCGAGCGGACGAACATGCCTTTCAAGTTCGGTGGCAACGAGGATGGGCGCTCGATGGGGGAGCGGTTGGTCGTCGATCCGAACCGTAACGGCACGCTGTATCTGGGCACCCGCAAGAACGGGCTGTGGCGCAGTACGGACTTCGGTGCCACCTGGTCGCAGGTCGGCGGTTTCCCGGTCGGTGGTGGGGCGAGCAGCGGCACGGGCATCGGGTGGGTGACGTTCGACCCGCGTAGCGGCAGCGCCGGTTCCGGCAGTCGCACGATCTACGCCGGGGTCGCGGACAGCGGCACGAGCGTCTACCGCAGCACCGACGCCGGTGCCAGTTGGCAGGCGGTGCCGAACCAGCCGCGCGGGCAGCTGCCGCACCACGGGCTGCTGACCGCCGACGGAACCCTGTACCTGACCTACGGCAACGGACCCGGCCCGAACGGGATGACCGCCGGCTCGGTCTGGAAGGTCAACACCGCGACCAACGCCTGGACGAACATCACGCCGGCCAACGCCGCCCACGGGTACGCCGGGCTGTCGGTCGACCGGCAGCGGCCGAACACCGTCATGGTGTCCACGATGGACCGTTGGTGGCCGTCGGACGAGATCTACCGCAGCACCAACGGCGGCGGCTCCTGGACGGCGATCACCCCCAGAGGCACCTGGAACAGCGCCGCGGCGCCGTGGGTCGGCAACCGGATCGGCCACTGGATCGGGGACCTGGAGATCGACCCGTTCAACTCCGACCGGGTCATGTACGTCACCGGGGCCGGCATCTGGGGCAGCGACAACGTGACCGCCGCCGACTCCGGCGGGACGACCAACTGGACGATCCGGGCGCAGGGCCTGGAGCAGACCGCGATCATCGACCTGATCGCCCCGCCCGGCGGTGCCGAGGTGATCAGCGCGATGGGTGACATCATGGGCTTCCGGCACGACGACATCACCCGGCTGCCGACCGCTCAGATCTCCTCGGTCTTCGGCAACACCACCGGCATCGACTTCGCCGAGGCGGCGCCCAGCATCATGGTGCGGACCTCCAACTCGGCGCCGACCGGCGCGTTCTCCACCAACGGAGGCACTTCCTGGACCCCGTTCCCGAGCACACCGGGCGGTGCCCAGGCCGGCTCGATCGCGGCCTCCGCCGACGGCGCGACGTGGGTCTGGACGCCGGCGGGACAGGCGCCCTCGGTCACCCGTGACCGCGGCGGAAGTTGGACCGGTGTGCGCGGGCTGCCCACCGGCGCCAAGGTGGTCGCCGACCGCGCCCGGGCCGGCACCTTCTACGCCCTGGCCGGCGGCACGCTGTACGCCAGCACCGACGCGGCGGCGAGCTTCACCGCCCGGGCCAGCGGTCTGGCGCAGGGCCACCTGGAAGCGGTCTTCGGCCGCGAGGGCGACCTGTGGATCGCCGCCGGCGGGTCCGGGCTGTTCCGGTCGACCAACGGCGGCGCCAGCTTCACCCGGATCGGCTCCGGCATCGGCACCGCCCTGCGGATCGGGTTCGGCCGGGCGGCCCCCGGCCAGAGCGTCCCGGCCGTCTACCTCACCGGCCGGGTGAACAACGTCTGGGGCGTCTTCCGCTCCGACAACGGCGGCGGCGGTTGGACCCGGGTCAACGACGACCAGCACCAGTTCGGCAGCCTGAACAGCGCCATCACCGGCGACCCGGACCGCTACGGGCGGGTGTATCTGGGGACCAACGGTCGTGGAGTGCAGGTGGGCGACCCCTCCTGAGGCCCGCCGGGGACCGGCCGGGTGGACCGCCGCGCGCGGTTCGGTCGGCCGGTCCCCGCCGTTTCGCTGCCTGGGCCGATGTTCGCGGCATATGGTGGGGTTTGCCATTGTGCGCCAGCGACGTGCCGCGACCGAACGGGTTGCGGACGGCTCGACCCGACGCCCCACCGCCTGGGCTCGTCCGATGGTCCGATCATCGAGGGATCATCTGATGCAGCCAGCCCCGCGTTCCGCTTTCCGCCGCCGCCCCCGTGCCGGCCGGCTGTCCTCGGCCGCGATGACCGGTGTGCTGGCGGTCGGCCTGCTGGGTGCCCAGGCGGCCAGCGCGGCACCCGCGACCGCCGTCAATCTGGGCACCGCCGACGAGTTCGCGGTGCTGGCCGGGGCGGGCATCACCAACACCGGCACCACCGGCATCACCGGGGACGTCGGAACCCACCCCACCGGCACCATCAGTGGCACCCCGCTGACCATCACCGGCACCAACCACGGCGACGACGAGGTGACCCGGGTGGCGAAGGAGGACCTGCTCGCCGCGTCCACCGCCGCCGCCGGCCAGGGCCCCGCGACCCCGATCACGGGCAACCTGGGCGGCCAGACACTGGCCCCGGGCGTCCACGGGTCGGCGGCCACTGTCGCGCTGACCGGCACGCTCACCCTCGACGCGGCCGACAATGCGGACGCCATTTTCGTGGTGCAGGCCGGCACGTCGCTGACCACCGCGGCCAACAGCAATGTGGTGCTGGCCAACGGCGCCCAGGCGTGCAACGTCTTCTGGCGGATCGGCTCGTCGGCGGACCTGGGAGCCGGCGCTGCCTTCGTCGGCAGCATCCTGGCGGACACGTCGATCAGCGCCGCCGCCGGTGCCACCATCGAGGGCCGGGCGCTGGCAATTAACGGCGCCGTCACGCTGGACACCAACACCATCACGCTGCCGGTCTGCGCATCAACCGTGACGGTGGCGTCATCGGCGTCGGCGACGCTGTTCGGGGTAACGACGACGCTGACGGCCACCGTCGGGCCCGGTTCGCCGAGCGGCCCGGTGAGCTTCTCCAGCATCTCGGCGTCGACGGGCGCCGCAGCCACGACGAACCTCGGGACGGCGACGCTGTCCGGCGGGGTGGCGACCTTGACGGTGGCGATGCCCGCATTCGGCCCCAACTTCGTCGGGGCCAGCTATGACGGTGACACCACCCATCATCCGGCCTCGGCGGAGCTGGTGGCCGTCGAGGTGAGCGGGTACGCCGGTCAGCTGATCGTCACCGAGCTGCGCACCACGACCGACACGACGGACACCGCCTATCTGGAGCTCTACAACACCGGCCCGCCGGTGCCGCTGGGCGGCCTACGTATCAGGGCCAGCTCCGGCCGGAACAACACCCTGGTGCCGAACACGCCGACGTTGGGCACCCGGCGGTCCTACCTACTCGCTCTCAGCGGCGCCGCCGTCGCGCCGGACCGCCTCGTGACCGGCATCGGTTACGGCGGCATCGACGTGCGCGTTCCGGACAGCGCGCTCACCCGCACCGACGCCGTCGGCCCGGATTCCGGTCACCACCTGGGCACCGGAATCCCCGCCATGACGGGCACGCCGGCGGGGCGGTACGCCTGGGTGCGCCTGCAGGTCGCCGGGGTGCCGCGCAACACCAGCGACAACGCGTCGGACTTCTGGCTGGTCTCGAACACCGGTGGCAGCTTCGGCGGGGTGCAGTCCACCCTCGGTGGGGCCGTACCGAGCCGGCTGAGCAGCCCCGTGCAGAACAACGCGGCGCTACGCTCCACACTGCTCGACCCGACGGTGAGCGCCGCCGCCGAGCCGAACCGAGGGTATGTCGCCGGCAGTCCCGGAACCCTGGTGATCCGACGCACCATCACGAACGTCTCGACGGAGACGGCCACCGCCCTCAGCGTCCGGCTGACGGCGTTGAGTCAGGCGAACGGCGCCCCCAAACCCGGCGTCGTCAGCCAGCCGGTCAGCCACGCGCACCTGCGGGCGGTGAACCCGGCCGAGGAGACCAGCGTCGTCACGACGGCCGGTCGGGGACCGGTGACCGTCGACAACCTCGGGGTGGCCGACGTCGGCACGCTCGCGGCCGGCGGTGGTCTGAACAACACCCTGACCAGCACGGGCACCGATGGCGACCTGGCACCGGGCGACTCCGTCGACGTCGCGTTCACCTTCAGCGTCGACACCGGTGGCACCTTCTGGTTCGGCTACCACGTCGAGGCGACAATGGTTGCGAGCGCCCAGACGTTCGGCCAGCGGGCCGTTGCCCCCACCGGTCCGGCACGCGTACCGCGGCGCAGCCCGTCCACCATGGACCGGGCCGCCGACGGCGGCCGGCTCGCTCTCCCCGGCCCGCGGCGGGGGTGAAACGCGGTACGCCCCTGGCGGCTGCCGTGAGGCACGGCAAATCCGGCGGCGAGACATCAGATGTATGGCTCGCCGTTGAGGGCGACAGTCGGACCTCACCGCTCATCACTCCGCCTACCCGACGGAGAGATCAGATGTGTCTCTTGCTGATGATGTCCGGGATCCCTATGGTGATATCGATACCAGCCGTTGCCTCCGACGGGTTCGCCGGTCGGAATCGTTCTCGCCGAGGGAGTCGCGACATGGTCGTGCACCTGAGCCGCCGTCAACTGCTCACGATCGGCGCGGCCGCCGGCGGCGTCGCCGCGGTGGGGTTGCCGGCCGCGCTGGCCCCCACGGCCGCGCAGG
>DASVVF010000445.1:0-2858 GCA_036386695.1 Catenuloplanes sp.
CACCAGGGCCGAGACGGTGGCCCGGGTCAGGCCGGTGGCGGCCGCGACGCCGGCCCGGGAGTACGGCCGGTCGCCGGTGGCGACCTGGCGCAGCACCAGGGCGAGATTGTGGGCGCGCAGGTTCGACTGGCGCACCGGCTCGTCGGCCGGTGCGCGGCCGGCCAGCTCCCTCGACGCGGTCACGGCCTTGACAATGCCACACCCGACCGCAAATGATTCAGTGACTAAACAAATCCGGGATGTGACGTGGAGGTCGCCATGGCAGTGCAGCCCACCCGCGAGGACCGGTTCTCGTTCGGTCTGTGGACCGTCGGGTGGCAGGCCCGTGATCCGTTCGGCGACCCGACCCGTCCGGCACTGGACCCGGTGGAGACGGTGCACCGGCTCGCCGAGCTCGGGGCGTACGGCGTCACCCTGCACGACGACGACCTGATCCCGTTCGGTTCCGACGACGTGGCCCGCGACGACCACATCGGCCGCTTCCGCAAGGCCCTCGACGAGACCGGGCTGGCCGTGCCGATGGTCACCACCAACCTGTTCACCCACCCGGTGTTCAAGGACGGGGCGTTCACCAGCAACGACCGGTCGGTCCGCCGCTTCGCGCTGCGCAAGGTGATGCGCAACCTCGACCTCGCCGCCGAGCTCGGCGCCCAGACCTACGTCTTCTGGGGTGGCCGGGAGGGCAGCGAGTACGACCTGTCGAAGAACATCAGTGCCGCCCTCGACCGCTACCGCGAGGGCATCGACCTGCTGGCGCGGTACGTCATCGACCAGGGGTACGCGCTGCGCTTCGCGATCGAGCCCAAGCCCAACGAGCCGCGCGGCGACATCCTGCTGCCCACCGTCGGGCACGCGCTGGCCTTCATCAACAGCCTGGAGCACGCCGAGATGGTGGGGCTCAACCCGGAGGTCGGCCACGAGCAGATGGCCGGGCTCAACGTGGTGCACGGCATCGCCCAGGCGCTCTGGCACGGCAAGTTGTTCCACATCGACCTCAACGGCCAACGCGGCATCAAGTTCGACCAGGACCTGGTCTTCGGCCACGGTGACCTGCTCAGCGCGTTCGCCCTGGTCGACCTGCTGGAGTTCGGCGGTGTCGACGGCGCCCGGGCCTACGACGGCCCGCGGCATTTCGACTACAAGCCCTCGCGCACCGAGGACATCGACGGCGTGTGGGTGTCCGCCGCCGCCAACATGCGTACCTACCTGTTGCTCAAGGAGCGGGCTGCGGCCTTCCGCGCCGACCCCCAGGTGCGGGAGGCCCTGGAAGCCAGCCGGATCGCCGAGTTGGCCACCCCGACGCTGGCGGCCGGTGAGACATACGCCGACCTGCTCGCCGACCGCAGCGCCTACGAGGACTTCGACGCCGACGCCGTCGGTCAGCGCGGCGGGGGCCTGATCCACCTCAACCAGCTGGCCATCGACCACCTGCTGCGCGCCAACTGACCGCCGCCGACCCGGAAGGGACCCAGCCGTGACGCTCGTCGCCGGGGTGGACTCGTCGACCCAGTCGTGCAAGGTGGTCATCCGCGACGCCGACTCCGGTGAGCTGGTGCGCGAAGGTCAGGCGGCGCATCCGGGCGGCACCGAGGTGCACCCGGACGCCTGGTGGGCCGCCCTGAGCGAAGCGGTCGAGCGGGCCGGCGGCCTGGACGACGTGGCCGCCGCCGCGGTGGCCGGCCAGCAGCACGGCATGGTGTGCCTCGACGACAGCGGCCAGGTGGTCCGCCCGGCCCTGCTGTGGAACGACACCCGCTCCGCCCCGCAGGCCGTCGAACTGGTCACCGAGCTGGGCGGGGGCCGGGCCTGGGCCGAGGCTGTCGGGTCGGTTCCGGTGGCCAGCTTCACCGTCACCAAGCTGCGCTGGCTGGCCCGGTACGAGCCGGCCGCGGTGGCGCGTACCGCCGCGGTCTGTCTGCCGCACGACTGGCTCACCTGGCGGCTGAACGCGGCGACCGACGGTTCGCCGGCTACCGGCCGCCTCGATGACCTGCGCACCGACCGCAGCGACGCCAGCGGCACCGGCTACTGGTCGCCGGCGACCGGCGGCTACCGCCGCGACCTGCTCCGGCTGGCCCTCGGCCGGGACGACGTGCTGCTGCCGGAGGTGTTGGCGCCGACCGGCACGGCGGGGGCACTGCACAACGGTGCGCCGCTGGGCGCCGGCGCGGGCGACAACGCGGCGGCGGCCCTGGGGGTGGGCGCGCTGACGGGCGATGTGATCGTGTCGATCGGCACCTCCGGCACCGTGTTCAGCGTCGCCGACCTGCCGGCGGCCGACCCGACCGGGACGGTGGCCGGCTTCGCCGACACCACCGGCCGGTTCCTGCCGCTGGTCTGCACGCTGAACGCGGCCCGGGTGCTGGACGCGACCGCCACCCTGCTCGGCGTCGACCACGCCGGCCTGGACGCGCTGGCCCTGTCCGCTCCGGCCGGGGCCGACGGCCTGACCCTGGTGCCGTACCTGGAGGGGGAGCGCACCCCCGACCGGCCGCGCGCCACCGGCGCGCTGCACGGCCTCACCCTGGGCACATCCACCCCGGCGCATCTGGCCCGGGCGGCCGTGGAGGGGATGCTCTGCGCGCTGGCCGACGGCCTCGACGCCCTGCTCGCCCACGGCGCCACCGCCAACCGGGTGCTGCTGGTCGGCGGCGGGGCCCGCTCGGCGGCGGTCCGCCGCATCGCCCCGACGATCTTCGGTTGCCCCGTGCTGGTGCCGCCCGCCGGGCAGTACGTCGCGGACGGCGCCGCCCGCCAGGCCGCCTGGGTGGCGCTGGGTGGCCCGCAGGCACCCGCCTGGCCGGTCGGTGACGCCGCCGGGCCGGCCGGCACCCCCCGGGAGTACGCCGACCCGGTCG
>DASVVF010000446.1:0-3532 GCA_036386695.1 Catenuloplanes sp.
CCGACGGCTCCGACGACGTGCACGGCACCCACCTGGGACGCGTAGGCCCGGCGGCCGAGAGCAGCGCCGCACCTTCGGTGGACGACGAGGTCGTCGACGGTCACCTGCGGCACGCCGAGGACCACCGACAGCGGGTCGACGCCGAGCAGGGCCAGGCCCACGGTCACCTCCCCGCTGCCCGCACCGCCGTCCGGGGCGTTCGGGCCGGGCAGCACGGCGAGCACCACGCGGTGCGCCGGGTCGGCGAGCAGCCGGCGGCGGCCGCGGCACCCGGGGTCTGACCGGTCAGCACCCCCTCGGCGTGCGCCTCGGCGCGGTGCCGGCGCACGAGGGTGAGGACGGCGGGCAGGTCGGCGGGACGCGCGGCGCGCGTCGTGACGCGGGACCGGGAACCCGGAACTGACACGGGGCCTCCCTGGACGGTGGCCAGAGGGTGCCCCGACGACCCCGGTGATCGCGACGGCGCGCCGCCCGTGGGCGGGCGTGACGGGTGCGGCGTGTCGCGGACAGGTAACAGCTGGGTCGCGAGGACGTCGAACCGCAACACCGCTGGGTTACCGTCCCCCGTCATGCACAGAGCCAGGGAGGTCGAGTGACGCACGCGCCAGGCCGTGTACCGGGACGCGGTGCACCCAGGGGACCCGCCCCTGCCCGGCACCGGTCCGCACGGGGATCCCGTGCAACCGGTGGCCGGATGCTGCTCCGTCTGCTCCTGCTGACCGTCCTCGGCGGCCTCGCCCTGACGCTGGCACCCGGCGCCGCGTCGGCACAGACCGAGGAGCCCGCGGGCACCGAGCAGGTGTCGGGCACCCTGCGGACCAACGCCAGCGGGCCGATCGAGGGCGTGGAGGTGGTCGTCACGACCGCCGACGGCGCCGAGGTCGAGACCGCGGAGACCGACGAGAACGGCCAGTGGGCGGTGCCGCTGCCCGGTCCGGGTCAGTACACCGTCACCATCAACGCCGAGGACCTGCCCGAGGGCGTGGTGCTCACCGGGGAGAACACCCGCACGGTCACCGTCGACGCGGGCCGCAACCAGGGCGTGATCATCGCGCTCAGCGACGGCAGCCGGGAGGCCGGCGGCGGCACGGTCCGCTGGGTCCAGCTGCTCGTCGAGGGCCTGCGCTTCGGCCTGCTCATCGCCATGGCGGCGGTCGGCCTCTCACTGATCTTCGGCACCACCGGGCTCACCAACTTCGCGCACGGCGAGCTGGTGACCATCGGCGCGATCGCCGCGTGGTTCATCAACGTCCAGGGCGGCGTACCGCTGGTCCCGGCCGCACTGATCGCCATGGTGATCGGCGCCGGGGTCGGGGCGCTCAACGAGCTGGCGATCTGGCGGCCGCTGCGCCGGCGCGGCACCGGTCTGGTCGCCGCGCTGGTCATCTCGATCGGCCTGTCGCTGCTGCTGCGCTACCTGTACCAGATCATCTTCGGCGGCGGCTCGGAGGCCTACGCCGACTACCGGGGCCAGCGGGCGGTCGACTACGGCGCGTTCACCATGACGAACGCCGACCTGTCGTCGATCGTCATCGCGCTGGTCGTCCTGCTGCTGGTGGCGGTCATGCTGCAGCGCACCAAGATCGGCAAGGCGATGCGGGCGGTCGCCGACAACCGCGACCTCGCGGCGTCCTCGGGCATCAACGTCAACCGGGTGATCCTGGTGGTCTGGATGATGGGCGGCGCGCTCGCGGCCCTCGGCGGCGTCCTGCTCGGCCTCTCCGACGAGGTGCAGTGGGACATGGGCTTCCGGCTGCTGCTGCTCATGTTCGCCGGGGTCACCCTCGGCGGTCTCGGCACCGCCTACGGCGCCCTCGTGGGCAGCATCGTGGTGGGTGTCTTCGTCCAGATGTCGACGCTGGTCATCCCGAACGACGTCAAGTACGTCGGCGGGCTGCTCCTGCTGATCGTCATCCTGATCGTGCGGCCGCAGGGCATCCTCGGCAGCCGGGTGAGAGTGGGCTGAACGATGGGTGAGCTGGTCGACGCCCTGGCCGTCGCGCTCAAGGCCGGCCTGGGCTTCCAGGCCGTCTTCCTCGCGCTGCTGGCCATCGGCATCAACGTGCAGTTCGGCTACGCCGGACTGCTGAACTTCGGGCAGATCGCCTTCGCGATGCTCGGCGGCTACGGCATCGCCATCTCGGTGAGCCAGTGGGGCCTCGACTTCTGGGTGGGCGTGGCCGTCGGGATCCTCGCCGCCGTCGTCCTCGCGCTGCTGCTGGGTCTGCCGACCCTGCGGCTGCGTGCCGACTACCTGGCCATCGCGACCATCGCGGCGGCCGAGGGGCTGCGGCTGCTGTTCCGCTCGGTGTCGGCGACGCCCGTCACCAACGGCACCCGTGGGTTGTCCGGCTTCAACGCCGACTTCGTGGCCCTGGCGCCGTGGGACACCGCCCGCCGCTACGGCATCCTCGGCACCCAGTGGAGCGGCGCCGAGCTGTGGGTGACCGTGGTCGGGTGGGTCCTCGTCGCGCTGTCCTGCCTGCTCATCTGGCTGCTGGTGCGCAGCCCCTGGGGCCGGGTGGTGAAGTCCATCCGCGAGGACGAGGACGCCGTGCGTTCGCTCGGCAAGAACGTCTACGTCTACAAGATGCAGGCACTGGTCCTCGGCGGTGTGCTCGGCGCCCTGGGCGGCATGGTGTACGCCCTCGGCACCGCGTCGGCCAACCCCGACCAGTACCAGAACGCCAACACCTTCCTGGCCTACGCGGCGCTGATCCTCGGCGGCGCGGCCCGCGTCCTCGGCCCGGTGCTCGGCTCGATGGTCCTGCTGTTCATCCTGCAGTTCGCCGACACCGGCCTGCGTACGCTGATCGGCAACGGGGTGATCCCCGAGGACCTGCTCTCGGCGACCGACGTGGCTCAGCTCCGGTTCGTGCTGATCGGGCTCGGACTCATGCTGCTGCTGGTCTTCCGACCACAGGGCATCTTCGGTGACCGACGAGAGGTGATGCTCGATGCCCGCTGACCAGACCCCCGGCCAGCCGGCCTCGCACGGCGCGACGGCCTCCGGCGCGACGGCCTCCTCCGGCGCGGCCCCGGGCGCCTCTGCCCCGGAGCACGCCTGGCGGACGGGTGACGAGCCCCGCCGGGTGGCCCAGGCGGCGCTCAAGGACCTGCCGTGGGAGGTCGGGGTGGCCAAGCCCGACCCGGCCATCGTCGTCGACGGGGTCACCCGAACCTTCGGCGGCCTCACCGCGGTGTCGGTGGACCACCTCGAGGTGCAGCGCGGCGGCATCACCGGCCTGATCGGCCCCAACGGCGCCGGCAAGACCACGCTGTTCAACCTGCTGACGGGCTTCGACCAGCCCAACACCGGCTCGTGGTCGTTCGACGGCCGTCCGCTGGGCAAGCTGGCACCGCACCAGGTGGCCCGGTTGGGTGTCGTCCGCACCTTCCAGCTGACCAAGGCGCTGTCCCGGCTCACCGTGCTGCAGAACATGCTGCTGGGCGCGCAGGGCCAGCGTGGCGAGGGCTTCTTCCGCGCGCTCGTCCCGGGCGTCTGGAAGGCGCAGGAGAGGGCCAACACCGA
>DASVVF010000447.1:0-3947 GCA_036386695.1 Catenuloplanes sp.
GGGTGCCGCGCCCGACCCGTATGCGCCCGACGACGGCTCCGGGGCCACCGCGTACCCGGAATCGCCCGCTGACGGGTACCGGTTCGCCCCGGAACGCACCGACCCGGGCCTGTCGTCCGATGGCGGTCAGCCGCCGAGCGCCGGTCACCCCCCGCACGCCGGTCACCCCCCGCACGCCGGTGAGCCTCCGCACGCCGGTGAGCCGGCGAGCGCGGGTCAGTCCTCGGCCGTGGTGCCGGATCCCCGCGGCGGAGGTGCCCACGTGGGTCGACGGCGCGCCGGCCGCCGGCCGGTGGACGACTCCGCGACCGGGCGCGCCGGGCGTAACCTGCCGGTCGCGATCGGCGTGGGGGTGGGCCTGCTGGTGCTGGTGCTGGCCCCGCTGTTCCTGAAGCGGATCAGCTTCGTCGCCGTGATCGTGGTCGCGGTCAGCGTCGGCACCTGGGAGATGATCCGGGCGGTGCGCGCGGTCGACGCGCGGCCACCGGTGGTCCCGCTGCTCGGCGGGGCGTGGCTGATGGCCGGTCTGGCCTGGTACGCGGGGCCGGACGGGCTGGCCTTCGGCCTGCTGGTGACACTGCTGGCGGCGATGGTCTGGCGGCTCGGCGAGGGGTCCGGCGGCTACCGGCGGGACATCACCGCCGCCACGCTGATCGCCGTGTACGTCCCGTTCCTGCTCGGCTTCGCCGTCCTGCTGGCCGAGCAGGACCAGGGGCACTACCGGGTGCTGGTCACGCTGGCCGCGGTGGTGTTCTCCGACACCGGCGGTTACGGGTTCGGGGTCTTCTTCGGCAAGCGGCCGATGGCCCCGTCGATCAGTCCCAAGAAGTCCTGGGAGGGTTTCGCCGGCTCGGTGTTCACCACCGCCGTGGGTAGCGCGGTGCTGTTGTGGGCCCTGTTGGACGTTTCCTGGTGGAAGGGGGCGTTGTTCGGCGCCGTGCTGGCGGTCGCGGCGGTGTTCGGCGACCTGACCGAGTCGATGATCAAGCGTGACCTGGGCATCAAGGACATGAGTCAACTGCTGCCCGGCCACGGCGGTCTGATGGACCGGCTCGATTCCATCCTGTTCGCCGTGCCCCTCGCGTACCTGCTGTTGTCGCTGCTCGCCCCGGCGGGGTGAGCCGTGTCGCACCCTTCGCCGGGGCTTTCGGGGCTGCGACGACGCGGCCCGTCGTGGGTCCGTGGGAGACTGGACCTGTCATGACGATCCTTCCGCTGATCCCCAGCCCCGATGCTCCCGACGGTGTCGCCAACCGACGGCGTCCGGCCATGCCGTCGCGCCACCTGGCCGATCTCGACCTGGCCGGCCGGCAGACCGCGGTGACCGAGCTCGGCGAGCCGGCGTACCGGGCCCGGCAGCTCTCCGCCCACTATTTCGGTCGGTTCGTGCGCGACGTCGAGCAGATGACCGACCTGCCCGCCGCGACCCGGCAGCGACTCGGCGCGGCCCTGCTGCCACCGCTGCTGACTCCGGTCCGGGAACTGGCCTGCGACGATGGCGCCACCCGCAAGGCCCTGTGGCGGCTGCACGACGGCGCCATGGTGGAGAGCGTTTTGATGGGCTACCCGGACCGGGTCACCGCCTGCGTGTCCAGCCAGGCCGGTTGTGGCATGGCGTGTCCGTTCTGCGCCACCGGCCAGGCCGGGCTGACCCGCAACCTGTCGGTCGCGGAGATCGTCGACCAGGTCGTCTACCTTGCCGGGGTGGCCGCCTCCGGGGCGGTCGCCGACTCACCGCCCCGGCTCTCCCGGGTGGTGTTCATGGGGATGGGCGAACCGCTGGCCAACTACCCACGGGTGATCGCCGCGGTCCGCCGGTTGACCAGCCCGTCGCCCGAAGGCCTGGGCCTGTCCCAACGGCATATCACCGTGTCGACGGTGGGCCTGGTGCCGGCGATGCGGCGACTCACCGACGAAGGACTCTCGGTAACCCTTGCGCTGTCGTTGCATGCGCCCGATGATGAGCTGCGCGATGAACTGGTCCCGGTCAACCAACGCTGGAAGGTCGCCGAAGTGCTTGATGCCGCGTTCACGTACGCGGATCGCACCGGCCGCCGCGTGTCGATCGAGTACGCCATGATCCGTGACGTGAACGACCAGCCCTGGCGTGCCGACCTGCTGGGTCGGCTGCTCGCCGGCCGACTCGCGCACGTCAATCTCATCCCGTTGAACCCGACCCCGGGTAGCCGCTGGGATGCCAGCCCCAAACCGGTCGAGCGGGAATTCGTCCGGCGCCTGCGCCACGCCGGGATCTCGACCACCGTGCGCGACACGAGAGGGCGCGAGATCGACGGCGCCTGCGGCCAGCTGGCGGCGGGCGAGTTGACGTCGCAGCGTCCGGGTCGGTCGGGCGGGCCGGAGATGGCACAGTGACTGGGCGGTGTTCCCAGCGAGCGAACCGGGAGACACAGTGACGAGTCAGGGGCAGCGTTTCCGGCGGCGCGCACTTCGTCGTGGATACAAGGTCGACGAGGTGGACTCGTTCCTGGACCGGGTGGAGGCCACCCTGGCCGGCGACCCGGTGGGCGCGCCGGTCGCCTCCCAGGAGGTCCACGACGTGGTCTTCCGGGTGCGGTTCGGCGGCTACGACGAGTGGCAGGTCGACCTGCACCTGGATCGGGTCGAGCGCCAGCTCGCCGAGCTTGAGGAACGCGGCGGGGTGGCGCGCGGCCCGGACGGTCGGTCGATGCCGGACCGCGTCTCCGCACCCCCGATGGACCGGATGGGCGTGCCCGACCGGATGGGACCCCCGGACCGGATGGGACCACCGGACCGCATGGGACCCCCGGACCGGATGGGACCACCAGACCGGATGGGACCACCCGACCGGATGGGACCCCCGGACCGGATGGGGCCGCCCATGCGCGACGATCGGCCGTTGCCGCCGATGCCGCAACCCATGCCCCAGCGCCCGGTGGCCCCGCTGCAGGCCCAGTCCGGGCCGCCGCCGCGGGACCCGTACGGCCGCTACGACGAGCCGACGTACGCGCCGCCGGCCAGCTTCGAGGCCCCCGGGCGGTTCGGGGGTCAGCCCCAGGAGCGCTTCGACGGCTTCGAACCCGGCCGGCACGGCAAGATGGACATGACCGCCGAGATCCGCATGCCGGAACGGGAGATGCGCGGGCAGTCGATGGCCGGCCCGCCCCCGATGTCCCCACCCCGCGGTGGCTCGCCGCTCGGTCCGCCGCAGGGCGGCCCGCCGATGCCGGGGGGCGGGGGAGACCTGCACCGGGTGGACCAGTTGCGGCGCACCTTCCAGCCCCGTCGGTTCGGCAGCGGATACGACCCGGCCCAGGTCGACCGGCTGTTCGACGGGTTGCTCGCCGCCATGTCCGGACGAGGCCCGATGCCGGTCAGCGAAAGCGACCTGGACACCCTGCAGTTCGGCCTGGTTCCGGGCGGCTACTTCGAAGCCGAGGTGGATGCCGCGCTGCGCGAGGTCCGCGACATCCTGCGCCGCCGCTGACGCCCCCACCCGTCGACCAACACGACGAAAGGCCCGTCCCCGAACCCGGGACGGGCCTTTCGCGGTCGCTGTGTTCCTTCGGCGGGCCGCCGGCCGGTCTAGCGCAGCCCGTTGCGGCGCAGCACGCTGTCGCCGATCACGGCCGCCACCAGCGCCACCGCGATACCGATCACGAACAGGGCGGCGGTACCGCTCACGTCGTTGTTCTTGAAGAGCATGGAGATCAGTGCCAGCGCCGTCCCGATGGCACCGATGCGGCCCCACTTGCGATGGCCGGGCTTCAGCTGATCGGGAGCGGTCACCGGTTCGCTATCAGCCACTTCTGGTCCTTTCCGAGCACGATCAGTTCTCCGCCCAGTCTGACACGCCCCCCGGGCGCCGCGACCGCTGGGCCGGCCGGGCCCA
Source organism: Catenuloplanes sp. (assembly GCA_036386695.1). Taxonomy (GTDB): domain Bacteria; phylum Actinomycetota; class Actinomycetes; order Mycobacteriales; family Micromonosporaceae; genus DASVVF01. The sequence continues at coordinate 3,872 of DASVVF010000447.1, forward strand.
CCGCCCCCGCCCGGGCCCGGTGGGCGGCGGCGCGGGCCGGTGGACGGCGGCCGGTGGCCCAGTGGGCGGCGGCGCG
>DASVVF010000448.1:0-2764 GCA_036386695.1 Catenuloplanes sp.
GCAGATCGGCAAGTTCCGGCTGGTGTTCATCGCCGGGCCGCGACCGGAGGGCGAGGGCGGCCGGGCGTGAGGCGGCGCGGTGGGCGGTGCGGCTGTGGGCGGTGGTGCCGGGCGGGGCGGGGCACGGCGTGAACCCGTCCAGCGCGGCGGCGCACGAAGGCGGGCACTCGCAGCCGCTGATGAGCATCGGCGAGGTGCTGGCCCAGTTGCGTGCCGAGTTCCCGGACACCACGATCTCGAAGCTGCGCTTCCTGGAGGCCGAGGGTCTGGTCGAGCCGCAGCGGACCCCGTCGGGTTACCGCAAGTACAGCTGGGACGATGTGGCTCGGCTGCGTTTCGTGCTGACCGCCCAGCGTGATCAGTACCTGCCGCTGCGGGTGATCCGGGAGCAGTTGGCGGCGGTGCGCCACGACGACGATCTGCTGGGACGCCAACGTCCGGCCCTGGTGGCGGTGGGCCCGCAGGGACAGGTGCCCGATGGGGCGTCGGCTGAGTCGGGGGAGACCCGCTGCGGGCGCGACGACCTGATCCGGCGTACCGGCATCGACGAGCGGATGCTCGGCGAGTTGGAGCAGTTGGGCCTGATCACGGCGCGGTCGCCTGGGTGGTACGACGCGGACGCGGTGGTGATCGCGCAGGCGGCGGTCGGGTTGGCCGGCTACGGCCTGGAGCCCCGGCACCTGCGTGCGTTCCGGTCGGCGGCCGACCGCGAGGTGGGCCTGTTCGCGCAGTTGTTGGCGCCGTTGATGCGCCAGAGCGACCCGGCCGCGCGGGCCCGGGCGGCCGAGACGGCCCGCGAGTTGGCGGCGTTGTCGCAGCGGCTGCACGCCGCCCTGGTCCGCAGTGGGTTGCGCGGCACACTGGGTCGCTGAGCCGGCCCGGTGCGCGGGGGCCCCCGTACGGCTACGGACACGACAGCGGCGGGCGTGTGGCGCCCCGGGTGGCCCGCCCGTGTAACGTGCAGGGCAGGGGTACGGCAACCCGGCGAGGGCGTCACGGGACAGCGCGACGGGTCCGCAGGCGACGACGGCGACACGGAGGCGGCGGTGCGGGAGCTGAGCGTGGTCGGGGTTCGGGTGGAGTTACCCAGCAACCAGCCGATCGTCCTGCTCAGGGAGGTCGAAGGTGATCGGTACCTGCCGATCTGGATCGGCGCTGTGGAGGCGACCGCGATCGCGTACGAGCAGCAGGGTGTGAAGCCGGCCCGTCCGTTGACCCATGATCTGTTGCGCGACATCCTGGCGGCGTTGCAGGCGCCGCTGGTGGGCGTGGAGATCACCGAGTTGAAGGACAACGTCTTCTACGCCGATCTGTTGATCGGTGAGGGCCTGCGGGTGTCGGCCCGGCCCAGTGACTCGATAGCGCTGGCGTTGCGGGTCGGCGCGCCGATCCGGTGCGCCGAGCAGGTGTTGACCGAGGCCGGCATCGTCATTCCGGACGAGCAGGAGGACGAGGTCGAGAAGTTCCGCGAGTTCCTCGACCAGGTTCGGCCGGAGGACTTCGCTGGCTGATCATCGCCGGCGGCGTTGTCGCTGGTCGGATCGCCCGTACGCGGCGTGTCGCGGCAAAGCTTGCCCGACGTGGGGCGCGATGAGCTATAGGCTGATGTGCATCACGAACTGACTACCGGGCGAGGGGTCGACTGGGTCGGCCCGCTGGGGCGGCGGAGGCCATCGCCGGGTGAAGCGGCACCGCACATCGGGGAGGTAGTCGCATGCACGAGCCACACGAGCCGGAACCAGCTGCGTCGCAGCAGCCGGTCACCGGCGCTGAGGGCGGCGGGTACGGCGAGGACGGCTCGGTCGGCTACCGCGGGGTGACCGCCTGCCACGCGGTGAGCATCAGCTACCGGCAGCTCGACTACTGGGCGCGTACCGCTCTGGTGGTGCCCAGTGTCCGGGACGCCTCCGGTTCGGGCACCCAGCGGCTCTACTCCTTCCGCGACCTGGTGGTGCTGAAGGTGGTCAAGCGGTTGCTCGACGCGGGGGTGTCGTTGCAGAACATCCGCAAGGCGATCGACACGTTGCGCTCCCGGGGGGTCGAGGACCTCGCCGGTATCACGCTGATCTCCGACGGCACGACGGTGTACGAGTGCCGGTCGCCGGAGGAGGTGGTCGACCTGCTGCAGGGCGGCCAGGGGGTGTTCGGCATCGCGATCGGTGGGGCCTTCAAGGAGATTCAGGGTTCCCTGTCGCACCTGCCCGCCGAGCCGGCCGCGGCGCCGACCCCGGTGGGTACGACGGTCGAGTCGGCCGACGTGGCCGGCGATGTCGCCGGTGACGAGTTGGCGGCCCGGCGCGCCCGCCGCCGCGCGGGCTGACCGCCGACCGACCGCCTATCCGCCTATCCGCCTATCCGGCTGTACCGGCCGCTGGCTGACCCGTGCCCGGTGCCGGCGCTCACGGGGTTGAGGAAGACCGGTACAGCGGTTAGCGCTGAGAATGATCTTGCTGTGAGGTCTCACATATGCGACCGTCTGCGATAGACCACGCCAGAATCGATCATCAAGTATCGCGCCTGCAGGTCGCCGAGCTGCGGGGGCCTCACATTCGGCCATCACATTTTCTACATCACACAACAGGGTGTAAGGGATGGGTTGCGATAGGCTCCCGGCTCATGGGCCACAAGATCGGGTATGCCCGGGTCTCCACCGCCGACCAAGATCCGCAATTGCAGCTTGACGCCCTCGTCGGTGAGCGATGCCTGAAGATCTACACCGATACCGCGACCGGCACGAAAGCCGAACGTCCGCAGTGGAACGCCT
>DASVVF010000449.1:0-7671 GCA_036386695.1 Catenuloplanes sp.
GACGTTTGCCGACGAAGCCCTTGCGGATCTCCACGTAGCCGGCCTCCTCCAGGATGGTGAGCTGCTTCGACAGGGCCGAGTCGGACAACCCGACCGTCTCGCGCACGAACCGGAAGTCGGCCCACTCGGTGGCGGCCAGCAGGCTGACGATCGACAGCCGGGTGGGGGCGTGGATGAGTTCGTCGAACCGGGGCTGACTCACGACCGGCCGCCGACCGGTCGGGTGGTCATCAGCGTGCGCAGGTGGCGCATCAGCAGGGGACCGCCGACGGCCATGCCGACGCCCGTGGTGACTGCGGCCGCCGTGCCCGCGTACGGCACGCCCGCGGCATGCAGCCCGAAGCTGATCCCGAGGGCGGCGCCCACCAGCACGATGACGAAGCCGGCGATGGCCAGACCGCCGCGCCAACCGAGTAGTTGGTTGCGGACCTGGGCCCCGCGCCGGGTGATGACGTGCCCGGCGGGGATTCCGATCCCGGCGAGGAAGAGCACGGTGCCGATGCCGATCAACCACGGTCGCTGGCTGTCCACCGCGGCGATGAAGACCGCCATCGCGGCCCCGACGACCGCCCAGAACCAGTTCGGCACCAGCGCGCCGGCGATCACCTGCGCCTGCCGGGCCCGCACGTCGGACAGCGCCCGGGCCGCCTCGACTCCGGAGATCTGTGGAGTGTTCATGAGAGCATTCTCCTTGCTGAGCCGGCTACTACTTGCCTACTAGGAAACTAGCAGAGCGCTTTCCTGATAGGCAAGTACTTTCGTTCTGCTCCGGGAGGGCGGATCAGCGCGGTGGGCGCAGATCCCACAGCTCGCGGCCGTAGGCGAAGCGCACGTGGGCGCCGCCGGCCGAGTTGGCGTTGCGCAGCTCCCACCGCACCGAGTAGTTCGTCATACCGTTCGCGTCCACGCCCAGGTTGTTCAGCCAGACGTAGCCGGGCGTGTCGATGCCGTTGCCGTCCCAGTCGCCGGTGAGGGCGGGCCGGCTGTCCCCGAAGGCGAAGGCGACATTGGCGGCGCCGGCCGTGTTCGAGTTGCGCAGTGCCCAGTTGTTGTTGGCGTCCAGCGGCTGGACCACCCCGATGGTGTCGGTGCCGTTGCCGTCCCAGTCGCCGACCACGGGAACGTCGTCGTTGCGGAAGGCGATCGGCGAGCCGGAGTACCGGGCCACCCCGTAGTTGAAGACCCGGGAGTCCGCCCCGGCCGAGTTGGTGTTCCGCAGGTGCCAGCGCAGGCTGGTCTCGGTGTATTCGACCACCCCGATGTTGGTGTCGCCGTCGCCGTCCCAATCGCCGGTGACCGGGGTGTTGATGGCGATCAGCGCGCTGGTGCCGATCCGCGGGCCGTACACGAACGACACGTCGCCGCCGCCGCCGGTGTTGCTGTTGCGCAGGTGCCAGACGAACTGGCGCCAGTCGGCGCTCGGGCGTACGACGCCGACGGTGTCGATGCCGTCGCCGTCCCAGTCGCCCACGACCGGGATGTCGCCCCTGGTGCCGTATGCGAAGCACAGGTCGGGGCCGCCGCCGGCGTTGGAGTTGCGCATCGCCCACCGCGACTCCTCATCGACCAGAACGGGCGTGTCGACGCCGTCACCGTCCCAGTCGCCGGTCAGCTTCGTGAACCTGTTGCCGAACGACGGGCAGTCCGCCGCGAGCGCGGGCGTCGGGAAGACCAGCGCGGAACCGGCGACCAGAGTCGCGCCGATCGCCATGGATATCAACCGGCGGGTTACGCCGGATTGCGGCTTGCTCACTACGACCTCCTAGAAGCGGATACCTCCGCGGGAGAGTCTGACCGCCGACGAGGAATTCGGGCCGCATCCCGGACACCGTCGGACACCCCCGGACACCGGCGACACTCCGCCCGGGGGCGCTCGACGCCGCCGGTCGGCCGGTCGCCGGCCGGATGACGGGCGGGTCTCGTTTGTAACAGCGCCGAAACATCACCGAACCAGGGCAGAAACGCGTCGAGGCGAAGCTGCGTGCCGGGCAGCGCGGCCCGGTACCCACGACCTTGACCCGGGGAGAGCGCATGCCGGCTGAGTTCAGCGCCGCCGATACCGCCTGGCTGTTGGTGAGCGCCGCACTGGTGTTGCTCATGGTCCCCGGCCTGGCACTCTTCTACGGCGGCATGGTGCGGGTGAAGAGCTCGCTCAACATGCTGATGATGAGCTTCGGCTGCCTGGCGTCCGTCACCGTGGTCTGGGTGCTCTACGGCTACTCGCTGGCGTTCGGGCCGGACGCCGGGTTCGGCCTGATCGGCGACCTCAGCCACGTCGGGATGGCCGGGATCGGGCCGGACACGCTGACCGGTTCGGTGCCGACCATGGTGTTCGCCTCGTTCCAACTGATGTTCGCGATCATCACCGCCACTCTGATCAGCGGGGCGATCGCCGACCGGGCGAAGTTCGGCAGCTGGATCTGGTTCGTGGTGATCTGGGTCAGCGTCGTGTACGTCCCGATCGCCCACTGGGTGTTCACCCCGACCGGTTGGATCGCCACCCACCTGCCCATCCTGGACCTGGCCGGCGGCACCGTCGTCGAGATCAACTCCGGCGCGTCCGGCCTCGCGTTGGCGCTGGTGCTGGGGCCCCGCCTCGGCTTCCGGGCCGATCCGATGCGCCCGCACAACCTGCCGTTGGTGATCCTCGGCGCCGGCCTGCTCTGGTTCGGCTGGTTCGGCTTCAACGCCGGCTCCGCGCTGGCGGCTGACGGCTCGGCCGCCATGGCGTTCTTCAACACCCAGGTGGCGGGGGCGGCCGCCGTCGCCGGCTGGCTGCTCGTCGAGCGCCGGCGGGACGGCAAGGCCACCACCCTCGGCGCGGCCTCGGGCGCGATCGCCGGCCTGGTCGCCATCACCCCCGCCTGCGGCTCGGTCAACCCCCTCGGCGCCCTGGTGATCGGGTTGCTGGCCGGGGTGGCCTGCTCGTACGCGGTGGCGCTGAAGTACCGGCTGGGCTACGACGACTCGCTGGACGTGGCCGGCATCCACGGGGTCGGCGGCGTGGTCGGCATGCTGCTCATCGGTCTGCTGGCCACCGCGACGGTGACCGGTGACGAGCGCGGACTGTTCTTCGGCGGTGGCCTGGACCTGCTCGGACGTCAGGCGCTCGCCTCGCTGATCGTGGCGGTCTACGCCTTCGGCATGACCTGGCTGGTGGCGACGGCGATCCAGCGCACCATCGGGTTCCGCGCCGACGCGCAGCACGAGTCGTCCGGACTGGACCTGGTGATCCACGGCGAGACCGCCTACGAATGGGGCGGCGGGCACGCCAGCCAGCAGTCGGGCGCGACGACCTGAACCGGCGGGCCCGGCCGCCCTCATCGGTGCCGCATCCATGGTTGTGCATGAACTGGCCGCTTCGCGACGGCTGCGCCTGCTGATATAGTCCGCCGTGAATGTGAGCGGTAACAGGCCGCCGGACCCGCCGCCGGAGTGGACCTGATGCCGTGGTCGCGCCGGCGTTCGCGCTGGTAGCGGGCCGCGGATCGGCAGGGGCGGGGTCTCGGAGGATGCCATGTTTCTGCAACCACCCCGAACGTCGCGGACCCCGGCGCCCACCGCCCCGGCCCGCCCGGCCCGGTGGCGCCGTCCGCTGATCGCCGCCGCCACCGCGCTGGCCACGGCGGGTCTGACCACCGTGGTGGTGGCCCCGGCCCAGGCCGCCACGATCGACACCGGCGCGTCATACGTGCTGGTCAACCGGAACAGCGGCAAGGCGATCGACGTCCTCGACCGGGCGACCGGCGACGGCGCGGCGATCATCCAACAGGCCCGCAACGATCTCGCCTCGCAGCAGTGGAGATTCGTCGACTCCGGCGGCGGCTACTACCGACTCCGCTCCGTCCACAGTGGCAAGGTCGTCGACGTGTCCGGCCGGTCCACTCTGGACGGGGCCGCCATCGTCCAGTGGGCCGACACCAACGGCACCAACCAGCAGTTCCAGGTGGTCGACACCACCGCCGGGTACGTCAAACTGATCAACCGCAACAGCGCCAAGGCGTTGGAGACCTGGGAACGGTCCACCGCCGACGGTGCCCGGCTGGCGCAGTACACCGACTTCGGCGGCAACCACCAGCAGTGGCAGCTGATCCGCCTCGGCGGTGGAGACGGTGGGCCGACGACCCCGCCCGGCTCCTACCCACGGCCCAGCGCAGTCAGCGGGGACACCCGCGTGCACGACCCCGAGGTGGTCAAGACCCCGGCCGGTAGCTACCTGCTGGCCAGCACCGGGAACAACATCTCGCTGCGGACCTCCACCGACCGCGTCACCTGGCGCAACGCCGGTTCGGTGTTCCCCGGCGGGGCGCCGTGGGCCCACCCGTACACCGACGGCAGCAACCACCTGTGGGCCCCGGACATCAGCTTCGTCAACGGTCGGTACTACCTGTACTACTCGGCCTCCACCTTCGGCTCCCGCAACTCGGCCATCTTCCTGGCCACCAGCACCACCGGGGCGTCGGGCTCCTGGACCAACCAGGGCCTGATCGTGTCCACGACCGGGTCCAGCAACCACAACGCCATCGACCCGAACCTGGTCATCGACGCCGCCGGGCAGTGGTGGCTGAGCTACGGCTCATTCTGGACCGGCATCAAGCAGATCCGGCTCGACCCGGCCACCGGCCGGCGCTCCGACACCGCCCTGCACTCGCTGGCGGGCTACAGCGGCGGCATCGAGGCGCCCACGATCGTCCGGCGGGGCGGCTACTACTACCTGTTCGTGTCGTTCGACTACTGCTGCCGGGGAGCGGCCAGCACCTACCGGATCATGGTGGGCCGGTCCGCCTCGGTGAACGGGCCGTTCGTCGACCGGACCGGTCGGGCGATGGCGACCGGCGGCGGCACCCAGATCCTGGCCGGCCGCGGCGACATCCACGGCCCCGGCCATCAGGCCGTCCTCGAGGACACCGACGGCTTCGTGCTCTTCTACCACTGGTACGCCGACGACAACTCGTCCCGGTTGGGCATCAACCGGCTCGGTTGGGATTCGGCCGGTTGGCCGTTCGCGTACTGAGCCGACGGCCCCGCTGACCGACGGCGGTGTGACGGACCAGCCCGGTCCGCCACACCGCCGGGCCGGGGGGCTGAGCTGACGGCTACCCGTGCGGGCAGGTGTCCGGTAATCCGCGCCCACCGGGCCGACCGCCGGAGCGGGACAGAGCAACGTGTCGTAGCGCACGTCATTGTCGACGAACCGCGGTCCGTACCCGGACCGTCACGTCGCGTTGGTCGCGGACCGTGCGCGGCGGTCGGGGACAGCCGGCCGCCCCGATCGGCGCCGTGCCGACCCATCGGAGGGGTTAGCCTGGGGTGATGGCAACTCGATTCGCCCAGCGGGGCACCGGTCCGGTTCGGGCGATCCTGATCGCCGCGACACTGTCGGTGTTGGTGCTGGTCACCGGCTGCGCCACGAAGCCCACCTGGGTCGAGGGCGCGCCGGCCGCGCCGTCGGTGGCCCCGGTGGCCGCCCAGTCGCCGGCACCCGAACCGGTGCCGGCCGCGGCACCGGCCCCGGAGAGCCTGCCCCTGGTGACGTACGACCCGGCGCCCAAGGGCTTCCCGGAGGATGAGCAGGCGCTGTCGACCCAGCGTCCCCGGGAGGGACTGCGCCCGACCGGGCGGATCGCCGCGTACGACGCCCCGGGCGGCCGGCCCCGGGCGTTCCTGGAACCGACGCTGGCCGGCGTGAACCTGACCGTGCCGATCGTGGAGCGGCGCGTCGGCTGGGTCGCGGTGATGCTGCCCTCCAGCAGCCGCCGGCTGGCCTGGATCCCGCCGGGCACCGGCTGGACCACCGTGCCCCTGCGTGACCAGTTGGTGGTCTACCGCAGCACGCACCGGATGGAATGGCACCGCGACGACAAGCTGGTCAAGTCGTGGCCCGTCTCCCTGGGTGTGCGGGCCACCCCGACGCCGCTCGGGCGGTCCTTCATCCTGGGCCGCTCCAAGCTGCCCGGCGCGGTGTACGCCGACACCGAGGTCTTCGCCCTCGGAGCGGTGCCGGAGGACCCGGACGCGTTGCCGGCCGGGCTGCGCGGCGCGCACATCGGCGTGCACACCTGGTACAACGACCGCACCCTCGGCAAGGACTCCACCGACGGCTGCATCCGGCTGACCAAATCCGGCCAGCAACTCCTGCTGCGGGAACTCGCCCCGGGCACTCCGGTGGTGGTCCTCGACGCCCCGCCGGCCGGGGCGCCCACCGCCGCCGCCTCCGCCGCCCCGGCGGCCTGAGTCACCCACCCGGGCCGGAGGCACGCTAGCGTGAGGCCGATGAATAGCCCGATGATCGTGAGGCCGGCGTGAGTCAGCTGGACGAGGTAGCCGAGCGGGACGGCTGGCGCTGCTGGGTGTGCGACGAGCCGGTCGACGCCCGGATGTCGGTGAACGACCCCCGTGGTCCCAGTGTCGACAGCCGCAGCACCGACGCCAAGAAGTCGAAGCTCACCGGCGCGCGGGAACGACTGGCCCACCGCGGCTGCAACACCCGCAAGGGCGCGGTCAAGGTGGTCATCCCGTGGCCCGCGCACCTGCACGCCGCCGATCCGGCACCGCTCATCGGCGTGGCCGAGCGGCTGGAACGCAAGGGTGGCCGGGAGCTGGTCGCCCGCTGCCCCAGCCGGGCCGACGCGCAGCAGGCCGCCGACTGGCTGGTGGACCGGTTCACCCGGCTGGTTCCCGGGCTCCCGGTGACCGCCAGTATCGACGCCGGCGGCGGCCAGTTCCTGGTCGCTCTGTCGGCCGGCAGACGGTGAGGCGCCGGTCAGGAGTGCGCCGCCGCGACCGTGAGGGTGTACCGGCGGGTCACGGCGCGCGGTACGTAGTCGGTGAACCGCACGGTGACCGTCGCCCTGGTGGCGGTCGTCGGGGTTCCGCTGAGCACCCCGCCGGGTGACAGTCGCAGTCCGGCGGGTAGTCGGCCGCCGCCCAGGCTCCACTGGCCACGGCGGCTGCCGAGCAGCCGGAGCTGCGTCCGGTAGGCGCGCCCGGCGACAGCGACCGGCAGGGTCGCGGTGCCGATCCGCGCGGCCGCCGGCGGCCGGGGAGTGAACAGCAGCCGGTTCGGCGAGCCGGGCCGGGCGTCGTGCACCCGACCGGTGGTGGCGGTCGAGACCAGCAGGTTGCGCACCTGGGCGGGGCGGTAGCCGGGGTAGGCCGCCAGCACCATCGCCGCCGCGCCGGCGACGTGCGGCGCCGCCATGGACGTGCCGCTCAGGTATCTGGTGGCGGTGTTGCTGCCGGCCGCCGCCGAGATGATGCCCACGCCGGGGGCGAACAGATCCACACAGCCGCCGTAGTTGGAGAAGTCGGCGCGCCGGTCCCGCGAGTCGGTGGCGCCGACCGTGATCGCCGCGGGTACCCCGGACGGACTGCCGGTACAAGCGTTCTCGTCCTCGTTGCCGGCTGCCACCACGTACGTCACACCGGAGGCGATGGACGCCCGCACCGCGTGCTCCAGGGCGCCGCTGTAGGTGCCGCCGAGGCTCAGGTTCGCGACGGCGGGCCGGATCGCGTGCCGGGTGACCCACTCGACGGCCGCGATGAGATCCGACAGGTAGCCGGAACCCCGGCAGTCCATCACCCGCACCGCCACCAGCCGCACGCCCTTGGCCACCCCGTACCCGGAGCCGCCGAGCGTCCCGGCGACATGGGTGCCGTGTCCGTGGCAGT
>DASVVF010000450.1:0-9398 GCA_036386695.1 Catenuloplanes sp.
GCGCCCGCTGGGGAACGTGATCTCGGCGGTGCGCACCCACGGTGGCACTCCCCGGGTGGGCACCCGCTTCTGGAAGAACATCTCGCCTTCGATGCCGTCCGGGAAGCGTTGCAAAGTGGTGGGCCGGTGCCGCAGGGCACGCATGATCCCGTCGCCGACGGCGAGGTAGTACTCGAACACGTCGCGCTTGGTGTAGCCGCGCCGGGGGAACATGACCTTGTCGGGGCTGCTCAGCCGTACCTGGTGGCCGGCGACCTCCACCTCGACGGCGGGCGGCTTGCCGCGGGCCGGTTTGCCGGCGGTCGCGGCGCCGTCGGTTTCCTGGGTACCAGCCATGTCGCCGACCCTATGCCACCGCGGGCGTGGGCACCGGCCATCGCCACGGCATCGCGGCGGGCGGGGTATGACGACGCGCCCCCGGCGTGGGCACCACGGGTGGGCGTGCCCGCGCCGGGGGACAGCGGTGAAGCTCAGACGGTCCGGCGACGGGTGTAGCGGACCAGCGCGAAGCCGGCGACGGTCAGCAGACCGCCGAGGCCGGCCAGCGCACCCATCGAGATGCCGGTGACGGGCAGCGAGCCGCCGTCGTCGGGCTCCGCGTCCGGGCGTACTCCGCCGGGGGTCTCCTCCGGGACGTGGTCCGGACTCACGCCGCCCGGGAAGGTGCTGGACGGTGTCGGGGTCGCGGTGGGGCTGGTGGTGGGGTTCACGCTGCCGTACCCGCCGTTCCCACGGGTCGGCACGGGCGACGCGGTGACGCCGGGGCCCACTCCGTGGCTGGCGGTCGGGGTGGGACTCGGGGTGCCGTACCCCGCCTGGCCGCGGACCGGTTCCGGCCCGGCCGGGCAGTCCCCGGCGCGGTCGCAGGGGGCCGTGCGGGCGACCACCGAGGCACCGCTGGTCGCCACGTCGACCGCCGCGAGGGACCCGGCGCTCGCGGGTGGACCCGCGATGGCGAGCGCGGCGGCGAAGACGGTGACTCCCGCTGTCCACAGACCGGCGGCGGCCAGCCGACGCTTAAAACTCATACTGGAATCCGTTCTATAGCGGTAAGTCCTGTTTCGTTCCTGGCGGAGTGTAACCACATCGGTACGAAGAATCGCGAATCGGCGTCGGTGGGTCCCGCTATCGGGTCCAGCCGGACCTGCGTTCCGCACTGGGTAACGAGCGGAGCGGCGATCGGTGCACCGGACGTCACCCGCCCGGGTGCCCGCGGGCCGGCAACGGTCGTACGGTGGAGGCATGGCCGCCGACGAGAGCACCCTGCCGACCACCGACGAGCAGTGGCGGGTACGCCTGTCCCCCGAAGAGTTCCGGGTCCTGCGCCGAGGCGGCACCGAGGCGCCGTGGACCGGCGAGTACGTACGAACGAAGACGGCTGGTGTCTACCGGTGCCGGGCCTGTGGCACCCAACTGTTCGCCAGCGACGCGAAGTTCGACTCGGACTGCGGCTGGCCGTCGTTCGACGACGCGCTGCCGGGCACGGTCCGCGAGATCGAGGACCGCAGCCTGGGGATGGCGCGTACCGAAATCCGGTGTGCCCGGTGCGACAGCCACCTGGGACACGTCTTCCGCGGCGAACGGTTCACCGACAAGGACACCCGGCACTGCGTGAACTCCCTGTCCATCAGGCTCGAACCGGCCGACGGGGCGTAGGGGTAGCGGCTGGCGCGGCGCCCCGCGATTGGGGGCGCCGGCCGTGACCGCCCGTGACCGACCGCGACGCCGGGGCCGCCGATGTGGTAAGCGGCGGGCCGGGCGGCTGGTCAACGCCCCGCCGGGTCGGGACGTCGCGGCCGTCGATGGTCACGGTCCGGGACGAAGAGCCGGCCGGTACGCCCTTCAGGTTCGCCCACAATGTCGACATTTGCGGTGTTTAGCCGAACCTGCGGGAACACTCACCCGATAAACAAACAGTGCTGTATCGGGCAAATTCAGGGTGGCGCCGATCCCCGACCCGTCCAGTCGCCGCCAGGCGGCCTGTGTCGGACCGTCGTCGGGCCGGCGTGGTTCCGCCTATCCCCTGCCCAGAAGAGAACCCGTGTCCAAGAATCCCAAGCGAACAGTCACCATCGTCGCCGCCACCGCCCTCGCCGTCTGCGCCGCCGGCGCGGCCTGGGCCGGCTGGGATGTGTCCGGCGAGGGAACGGCGACCGCGTCGACGGAAACCGCCAAACCGGTGACCGCCGACATCGCCACGGTCTCCCCGTTGTTCCCCGGAGCCAGGGCACAGGTCGTCGTGACGGCCAACAATCCCAACAGGTTCGCGGTGGACATCCCGAAGGACAAGGTCAATATCGACCCCCGCACCGCCACCGTCACCGGCGGCAGCGGGCACTGCGTCAACCTCGACATCACCGTGCATCTGCCCGCGAACATCGTCATCCCCGCCAACGCCAGGAACTACCAGCTCAGGGTGGACGACCTCATCGTGATGGGCAACAACCCCGACGACGGCTGCCAGGGAGCCCGGTTCGTCCTGCCGTTCACCTTCACCGCCGTGAACGCGCGGTAGTTGCCCGCACTGACGACGGGCGTCCCGCCGAGATCCCACCAAGGGGAGAACATCCCGATGAAACACCTGCTGAAGACCACAGTGGTGCTGTCCGCCACCAATGTCTTCCTGGTCACCGGAGGGCTCATCGCCTTCGCCGACTGGTCGACCGACAGTGTGCCGGGGGCCATCAGCGCCACGGTGCTGGCCGTGCCGCGCGCCGGACGGCCCAGCGTGTTACCCCGGGCCGGCGTCGTGCGCCTGTGGTGGCAGCCGAGTTTCATCCGCCCCGGCGCCCCGGTCACCGGCTACCTGGTGACCCGCACGAGTACCGGTGGGGACACCCACCCGGTCTGCCGGGTCAGCCAGCCCTCCTGCGACGACGTCGGCCTGACGCCGGGCGCCTGGAGTTACGCCGTACGGGCCATTCAGGGCAACCGTTGGCTGGGGGCGCTCAGCCCGAACAGCGCGACGGTCATCATGGACCCCGGCCCGACCGGCCCGACCGGCACGGCGGTCGGCGCGCCGACCGCCGGCGCCCCCGCCGTCAGCCCGGGGTTGCCGGTCGTCGGCGGCGCCTCCGCCATCCCACCGATCCGGGTCGTGCCGCCGTCGGACCACCAAGTGCCGCAGAAGCGGCCCCGGATCGACCCCGTTCCGGCCGAGCCGCTGCCGCCGGCTCCCACGCCCACCACGGTGGATCCGGGACCGAGCCCGGATCCGAATCCCGTCCCGATCCCGACCGACCCGGCCGACCCCGTCGTCATCGGCCCCCAACCCGGCGATGCGGCCGACACGCTGGTGAACCTGGCTCCCTGACCCCCGGCCGGCCCCCCACTCCCCCCAGCCCAACCCCCCACCGCGCCCGCCTTTGCTCTGCTTCCCCAGGGGCTACACCTGGTGTCCGATATCCGGACACCAGGCGCTTCCTATAGGGAAGCAGAGCAAAGGCTGGTGAGAACACCAGCTTCCGGTAGGCGGGCACGCAGCCGGGTGGGCAGCCGGGCCGGGCCACGCAGCCGGGCGGGCACGCAGCCGGGCGGGCGGATGATCCGGCGCGGACGGTCGCGCCCCGGTCCGGGGCCAGCGACGGGGGCCACGGGGTTGTCGGGCGCTGACATGCTGTGCCGATGGCGCACCCTGGGGACCCCCGATCGGACCGACCCGAGCCGGCCCAACCGCCGGGGCCGGCACAGCCACCCGAGCGGGTCGGGTCCCCCACGATGGCGGGCCAGCGCTGGCGACACCCGCGCTGGCGACGCAGGTTGCGTCGGGTGGCGGTGTTGGCCGTCGCGGCGGCCGGGCTGGCGGTGCTGGGCACCGTGGCCAGCGTCGCCTGGGTCCGGTCGGCCGCCGAGGACCACGTGTACGCCGAGCAGACCGTGCCGGCGGCCGCGGTGGCGTTGGTCCTCGGGGCGCAGGTCCACCCCGGCGGGACACCGTCGCCGTTCCTGGCCGCGCGGTTGGCGGTCGCCAAGCGTCTGTTCGACGCCGGCAAGGTGCGGGCGATTCTGGTCTCCGGTGATCACCGGAGATGGGAGTACGACGAACCGGGCGCGATGCAGCGCTGGCTGATCGACCGGGGCGTGCCGCAGCAGCGGATCGTGTTGGACCACGCGGGGCTGGACACCTACGACTCGTGCGTCCGGGCGCAGCGGATCTTCGGCGTCCGCCAGGCCATCGTGGTGACCCAGACGTACCACTTGCCGCGTGCGGTGACCCTGTGCCGCCACGTCGGTCTGGAGGCGTACGGCGTCGGGGACGCGACGGTCCGCCGGTACACCCACCCGTGGCGGGTCAGCTCCATGCGGGAGCACGGCGCCTGCGTGAAGGCCGTGTGGGACGTGCTCTCCGGGCGGGACCCCGTCTTCCTCGGTCCGCCGGAGGACGGCGTACGGCGGGCCCTGCAGGCGCGGTGACCGCGCCGCTCGGGCACGCGGGGCCGGCAGCACGCGGGGGCCGGCAGGGTGGTGGGCCCGGCGGGGTGTCAGGCACTCAGAGGTGCAACTGGCAGCCCCGCTGGTCGACGTGGTCGGCGTGCTCGTCGTCGAGCCACACCCCGTCGCTGGCCAGGTAGCGGAAGTGGTACTCACCGGGAGCCAGCCGGACCGTCACGGTGCGCTCGCCGTTGCGGCGGCGCTTGAGCTCGTGGCGGCCCGGTTCCCACCCGTTGAAGGAGCCGACCACGCTGACCGGACCGGCCGGGGAGTCGTCGGGCAGGCAGAACGTCACCCGGGTCTTGTTGCCGAAAAGCTTGCTGCGCTTGATCACAATGTCCTCCTCTGGGCGGGATCGACGCATTGAGCTTGCCGAGGCGGCACCGCGCGGATCGCGGGACACGCCCAGGGAACCACCACAGATTCCCCGTCGCGTCGGGCCGGCGCCCGCTCCGACCGGGGCGTCCGGTGGACACCGCGGGCGTGGGCCGGCCGCGGTCTCTACGATCGGCGGATGCATCCGGTTCCTGACGTCGAGGCGCGGGCGGCCTCGTTCCGCGATCTCGACACCACCACCCTGTACGCGCTGCTGAAGCTGCGGGTGGAGGTCTTCGTCGTCGAGCAGAACTGCCCATACCCGGACCTCGACGGGCGCGACACCGAGCCTGGCGCCCGGCACCTCTGGCTCGCGTGCGACCGCGTTCCGATGGCGTACCTGCGGATCCTCACCGAAGCCGGCGGCGTCGAGCGGATCGGCCGGGTGGCGGTGGCCCGTGACTCCCGGGGTGCCGGACACGCCAGCCGCCTGATCGAGCAGGCCCTCGCGGTGGTCGGCAACCGCCCGTGCGTGCTGGACGCCCAGGCCCACCTGGCGGCGTTCTACACCCGGTTCGGCTTCGCCGTCACCGGGCCGGAGTTCATCGAGGACGGCATCCCGCACGTACCGATGCGTCGGGAACCGCCGGCCTGATCAGCGCGAGGGGCGGCTCGGCTCAGGGCAGGGCGGCGACGAGTTCCGCGACCGAGCGGCGGCGGCCGGTGTAGAAGGGGACCTCCTCGCGCACGTGCCGGCGGGCCCGCGAGGCCCGCAGGTCGCGCATCAGGTCGACGATGCGGTGCAGCTCGTCCGCCTCGAACGCCAGCATCCACTCGTAATTGCCCAGCGAGAACGCCGCCACGGTGTTGGCCCGCACATCCGGGTAGCCGCGGGCCAGCTGCCCGTGTTCGGCGAGCATGTCGCGCCGCTCCTCCTCGGGCAGCAGGTACCACTCGTAGGAACGCACGAAGGGGTAGACGCTCACGTAGGAGCGGGCCGCTTCGCCGGCCAGGAACGCCGGCACGTGGCTGCGGTTGAACTCGGCCGGGCGGTGCAACGCCAGCTGCGACCACACCGGGCTCAGGTGCCGACCCAGGGCGGTGCGGCGCAGCAGCCCGTACGCCTCCTGCAGGGCGTCGCTGGACGCCGAGTGCCACCACACCATCAGGTCCGCGTCGGCGTTCAGCCCGGAGACGTCGTAGGTGCCGCGCACCACCACGTCCTTGCCGGCCAACTGCCCGAAGAGGGTCTCCACCTCGTCGGCGACCTCGTCGCGCAGCGCCGGGAGCCGCTCGGCCACCCGAAATACCGACCACATGGTGTACCGGATGCTGGCGTTCAGCTCGCGCAGCCGGGCGGCGTTGGTCTGCTCGGTCATGGAACCCATCCTTCCAGAGGGGTACGGCTTTCCCGGTCGGTGCCGCCCTGATCGGTGCAGCCCTGATCGGGGCCGCCGGTGCCGGCCGGGACGGTGCGGCGGGTCCGCAGGGCGGCCAGGACGGTGTCGGCGGCCGCCTCACCGGACGACACGCAGGCGGGGATGCCGACCCCGTCGTACGCGGCGCCGGCCAGGGCGAGGGTGGGGTGGCGGGTGCGCAGCGCGGCCCGCACGGCGGCGATCCGGTCGAGGTGCCCGGGGGTGTACTGGGGCAGCGCCCCACCCCAGCGTTGGACGTGCGTGTCGATGGGGGCGCCCAGCGGCGTGCCCAGCAGGGCGCGGAGTTCGCCGTGCACGGCGGCGGCGAGTTCCGGGTCGTCGCGCTGCAAGACGTGCTCCTCGCCGTACCGGCCGACGGAGGCCCGGATGACCGCGATGCCGTCGGGGCGCCGCAGGTGCTCCCATTTGCGGGTCAGCAACGTCGCGGCCTTGACCAGCCGGCCGTCGGCGGCGGGCACCAGGAAACCCGACAGTGCGGGCAGTCCGGCGTCCGGCACGGCGAAGCTGACCAGGGCGACGCTGGCGTAGTCGGGACCGTCGAGGGTGATCCCCACCCCGGCCAGCAGGCGGGTCGCCGGTCCGGCCGGGACGGCGAGGATGACCGCGTCCACGTCGGCGGTCTCGGGTGCCGGCACCGGTCCGAGGACCAGCCGCCAGCCGGTCGGGGTGCGGGTCAGCTCGCGGACCGGCAGCCCGAGGCGCAGCTCGGCGCCGCTGGCCGCGGCGGCGCCGGCGACCAGCCGCCCGACCCCGCCGGCCAGGGTGGCGAAGATCGGCGCGCCCGGGGTGCGTCGCGCCCGCGCCTGCGCCGCGCGCACGGCCCCGACCAGCGTGTGCTGCGCGGTGGCCGCCCGGGCCAGGGTGGGCATGGTGGCGGCCAGCGACAGCCGGTCGGCGCGACCGGCGTACACCCCGCCGAGCATCGGGTCGACCAGCCGGTCGACCACCTCGTCGCCGAGCCGGCGGCGGACCAGCGCGCCGACGGTGACGTCCTCGCCGGGCGCGAGCAGCGGGCGGCCTTCGTCGCGGTCGCGCCACGCGTCCGGGTGCGCCACCGGCGCCACCGCGGCCAGGTCACCGGGTACGCCGACCAGCGTCCCCCGGGGCACCGGCGCGAGATGCCCGTCGATCGCGATGGCCGCTGGCACGACCGCCGGGTGCCGCAGCCCGGGACCGAGCCCCAGCCGGTGGGCCAGCGCGACGGCGGCGGAGTCCCCGCCGGCCGGGTCGCCGGCCAGGAACGCCTCGGCGCCCAGCTCGCTGGCCGCGCCGGCGAGCCGGCCGGTCCGCAGCTTCCCGCCGAGCGCCGCGGACTGCTCGTAGACCGTGATCCGGGTGCCCGCCGGGGCCCGCTCACGCAGTCGCACGGCGGCGGCCAACCCGGCGATTCCGCCGCCGATCACCGCGATGCGTCCAGGCACCCCACCAGCCTGTCAGGTGAGCACCGGGACCGCCCACCGGGGGCCGGCGGGCGGTTCAGCGCGCGGAGGCGCTGTGGACCAGTTCCACGACCCGGGTGAGCATGTCCGGATCCGTCTCCGGCAGCACCCCGTGCCCGAGGTTGAAGACGTGCCCGGGGGCTGCCCGGCCCTCGTCGAGCACCCGGCGCACCTCGGTGTCCACCACCGACCACGGGGCGAACAGCACGCAGGGGTCGAGGTTGCCCTGCACCGCCCGATCGGCTCCGATCAGGGTGGTGGCGGCGTTCAGCGGGGTGCGCCAGTCGACCCCGACGACGTCGGCTCCGGCCTCGCCCATCGCGGTCAACAGCTGGGCGGTGCCGACTCCGAAGTGGATCCGGGGCACCCCCGCGTCGGCCAGCCCGCCGAGCACCATCGCCGAGTGCGGCAGGACGAACCGGCGGTAGTCGGCCTCGGACAGCGCCCCGGCCCAGGAGTCGAACAGCTGCACGGCGGACACCCCGGCGCGCACCTGCACCCGCAGGAACTCCAGGGTGATCTCGGCCAGCCGGGCGCACAGCGCGTGCCAGACCTCCGGTGCGCCGTACATCAGCGCCTTGGTCCGCACGTGGTTGCGCGACGGGCCGCCCTCGACCAGGTAGCTGGCCAACGTGAACGGCGCGCCGGCGAACCCGATCAGCGGGGTGGCCCCGAGCTCGGCCACCAGCAGCCGGACCGCCTCGTCGACGTAGCGGACGTCGTCCACGGTGATCGGGCGCAACCGGGACACGTCGGCGGCGGTGCGCACCGGCTCGGCGACCACCGGACCGGTGCCCGGCACGATGTCCAGGTCGATCCCGGCGGCGGCCACCGGCACGACGATGTCGCTGAACAGGATGGCGGCGTCCACGCCGTGGCGGCGCACCGGTTGCAGGGTGATCTCGGTGACCAGGTCCGGCCGGCGGCACGAGTCCAGCATCGCGATGCCCTCGCGCAGCTTGCGGTACTCCGGCAGGGACCGTCCGGCCTGGCGCATGAACCACACCGGGGTGTGCGGCACGGGCTCGCGCCGGCAGGCCCGGACAAAAGCCGAGTCGATGGTGCGGGTGGTCGTCACCCGGGCATCGTGCCACGTCCGGTGGGCGTCGCGCCGGGTCCCGCCGGTAACCGCACGCGGCGCGCCGACGGGACGGCCGGGGGGCGACGAGCATAGGCTTCCCCCATGGCGTCCACGACCGTGCTTCCGGAGGCGTTCGCGCGTGCCGTGGCCGGTCTGCGGGCCGCCCCGTCGCGCCGGGAGATCCTGCTGGAGGAGATCCCCGCCCCCCAGCGGCTGGCGCCGTACGCCTTCGCGCTGAGCGCCACGGTGCTGCGCGACGGCGACGAGGCCGCCACCGGGCGGCTGATTCTGCTGCACGACCCGGCCGGGCACGACGCCTGGGACGGCACCCTGCGGCTGGTCACCTACGTGACCGCCGAGTTGGAGGCGGAGCTGGCCGGTGACCCGTTGCTGCCGGGGGTGGGCTGGAGCTGGCTGACCGACGCCCTGGAGCTGCACGGCGCCCGGCACACGGCACTCGGCGGCACGGTCACCCAGACACTGTCGACCCGCTTCGGTGACCTGTCCGGGCCGCCGGCCTCGGCCGACCTGGAGATCCGGGCGTCCTGGACACCGCTGGACGGCGGGCTCGACCGTCACCTGCTGGGCTGGTGCACCCTGCTGGCCTCCACGGCCGGCCTGCCGCCGCCGGGCGTGACGGCGATCCCCGAACGCCGGGGGACGGGCCCGTCCTGACCTCGCCGGCACCCGGTC